>NZ_JAAHHC010000085.1:0-18030 GCF_010672265.1 Moorena sp. SIO3A2 | reverse complement strand
TTTCCGTTGGCGAATTAAATTCGCCAACGGAAAGCGCACCTCTTGATGCAGTGCGGTCTTGGGGTTTCCCCCCAAGACCGCACTGCATCGCTTCTGAGTAAGGCTTATAGAATTTAGATGCGTTTGCCCTGCCTGTTGGCAGGGCTGTTTCATTGGCAATCTGCGATCGCCTTTGGCGGGCTCTTCGAGCCATCGTGGCGACTGAGTATGGTAGTATCTCAGAGGTCGGGTTTTTTGTCTTGTCTGATGGTTATTTACTCACTTGCGCCCTTGTGGGACCTGTCTAGGTCAGGAAGAAAAAAGACATGGAAACCTGACAAAAGTTGATGACTGTATCATTTAATGCTGTTAATTTTGTCCTACTTGTTGAATAATCGAGTATATTAGTAGAGAGAATTAGTAGAGAGAATATCGACAGAATGACTAGAGTTTTTACAAGTGCTGTTATCAATACTCATATTGATAAAGTCTGGATGAATATCAGAGATTTTAATGCTATGCCTAACTGGCATCCAGGTATTGCTAACAGTTATATAGAAAATAGTGAACCCAGCGATAAAGTTGGCTGTATTCGTAATTTCAATCTCAAAGAAGGGGGGAATATTCGAGAGAAGCTATTGGTTCTAAGCGACTTAGATTATTTATTTTCCTACTCAATTCTCGAATCCCCCATGCCATTAACGAACTATGTGGCAACATTTCAGCTTAAGCCAATCACAGATGGAGATCTAACTTATGCTGAATGGACAGCAATATTCGACTGTGACCCCCAAGACGAAAAGCATCTGATTAAGTTGATAGGTGATGGTGTTTTTCAGACAGGTTTCAACGCATTGAACCAGATATTTAATAAATAATGGATAACCGTTAACATGGCAGATGCACAGTATTGGATCGAGAAACTCAAACTCGATAAATTAGAAGAGATTGGCGGCTACTTTCGCTCACATCTTAAATCAGAAAAAACAGTCTCTCAGATAGCTGGTTCTGAAGGTGGTAATGAGCGTAGATTGTGGGAAGTAAATTATTACCTCCTGCAGAATAATGATGTTACAGCACTTCATCAACTCAAGCAAGATGAAATATGGCATTTTTACGCGGGTAACCCATTGGCTCTTCATATATTCCCCAATGATGGAAATTACCGGAAAATTAAGCTGGGTAGTAACTTGGACCCGGGTGAAGTTTTTCAGGCAGTTGCCCCACATGATACTTGGTTTGGGGCGACAATGCTTGAAGCCAATTCTTTTGCGCTAGTTGGTACTACTCTAGCGCCCGGTTGGCATCCAACCGATTCCACAAAACCTACTCCTAATCAGTTGGAAAAATTGATGGAAATTTATCCACAACATCAAGAGTTAATTAAGCGATTAACGCTGACTATATAGCTGTAATTTATATTAAATAGAGGAACGTTTATGTATGACTGTATTCTCATCACCCAATTTTAATTATGGGTATCCCACGCCGGGTCAACAGGAAGTTAATAGTCAAGACATCATGAACCATGTCTTTTTTCTATCCCCCAGTGAATGGAAAAAGACGCGAGCAGAAAAACAATTTGACTATATCGTTATTGGCAGTGGCTTTTGTGCTCTTGGCTTTATTGAGAGAGTTCTCAATAAAGATGATAATGCCAGAATTCTACTCATTGAACGCGGGTCATTTTTCCTGCCCGAACACGTTCAAAATTTACCGACATCCTACCAAAAACTGTTACTCAAGCAGGCGTTAAAAACCTTTCCCTGGACTTTATCATCTAAGACCCTTAATCTTAATAAATATATTAAATGGCAGCATGGGATAATCCCCTTTTTCGGAGGTGGATCCACCCTATGGAGTGCCTGGTGCCCGGAACCGACAACAGAGGAAATGAACGGTTGGCCTCAAGCAACGATTAAGGCAGCGCAAGACTATTTCAAGACGGCGAAAATGTTGCTGAATGTGGTTGGAGCCAATGACGAAGAAACCGGAAATATCTTTGACCACTGGCAAAATAAACTAACTGAAAGATTGAAGCAGAATCTTCAGGATATTAAGTCAGCCACCCGCGTCGAACATGCTCAGATTGCCGTCGGCACTCCAACTATTACATCCACTGACGTGGAAAAGTTTTCCACACCAGGGCCACTTCTGGATCAGGTAATAAAATGCCAGGAAGAAGCCAAAAAACGTCAGATTGATTCCCGACTGAGTATTGTCACCGAATGTATAGTGACACGGATCTGGCAACAGGAAAACCAAGCAACAGCATTGGAAACAACCCGTGGGGTGGTCAATGTTGGCGATAGTAAAGTTATTTTAGCCATGGGGAGTATACCATCAACAACCCTGGTTTTGAATTCTTTTCCACAGGCAAAAAATGCGGGTAAGCGGTTTACCGCCCACTTTATCAGTGCCATTGTTGCCCGTATTCCCCGAGAGGACTTTCTGGAAATCTTTGACTGGGAAGAAAGCATTAAAGATGATTTAAGGAAAAAAAATCTGGAGTTGGCAGCTATCTACTTGGCTGGCGTCGATCAGGAAACTCAGGGACAATATCACATTCAACTCTCAGCTATATCCGACCCTGACCCAACTAATAAGACTCACATTGATACAGCGGCTCGTAATATGCCGGATGTGGTAGCCACCGCCTCACCCCAACAACTTGAGACATCCACTGATTACATCGTGTTTGTCTGTGCGGTTCTGGGTGAACTATTCGATAACCCTGGTAACGGGTTACAAAAAAATGATGGGGATGATCCCACAACCAATGTTACCCTGCAAGTTTTGGAAACGGACAAAGACTTATCCCTGTGGGATACTATGGACAAAGCCACTTTTGAGGTTCTTGAGCAAGGTTTGTCCCCAAAAGGAAAAGACCGAGTAGAATATTGGCACGGTGATCCGAATACGGGACAATGGAAGCGCGAACGCCACAAAATTCGTGTTCCCGGATTGGTACACGAAGCCTCAACCATGTGGATTGGGGATGATGAAGAGGCTGTTGTGGGGTTAGATTATCGGCTCAAGGGTGTAGAGAACGTCTATATCACCGGAGCTTCACTTTGGCCCACTGGCGGTTCTTGGAACCCAACGTTGACCATGGTTGCCCTTGCCCAACATCTAGCCGATAACGTGACATACTCCCACACTGAATGAAAGATTACAGTGTGGGCTTCTTACCAACTCCAGCCATTGCTTAGGATACTCGATAAGCTTTATTAACGACACGGGATGCCCCTCCGCGCCGGAACAATACAATAAGTTCTATTTTTTAGGAACGTAGGTGGCGGTTAGCTCTTAATTTGTCTTCCCTACTATGCTCATTATAGCTCAAAAGTCCATTATAGATCAAAACAAAATATCAAAGTTCCGCCTCCGCCATTCATCCCACGCCGACCTTTGGTGCGGACGTGGGGCATAAGCGCGGATCAAGCTCAGACATAGGGGATGGGAACAGGGGTAATGCCCTGAAAGGCACTACCCACCCCGTAAACTAGCCAGGTCTTGCATCGTTCCCATGATGGGCAAGGGATGCCGATCAGAGGTTTTCTGTGAATTCAATAAACTAGATAACAGCTCATGGAGCGGCAAAGATTAAGGTTTGTTTTGAAAACTTTCATCAGTTTTAGACATGGTCTATTCTAGCTTTTTTACAACACCTTTTTCTCATTACATTGCTAACAATGCCAGCTCATCCATCGACACCATACCATCTTTATTGACATCCAAGACCTCAAACATCAGGCTGATTAATCCTTTCTGGGTGCGGCCTTTCCGTTCTGCCAATGCTGCCCCTAGTTCTGCGGGGGAAATATAGCCATCCTGATTTTGATCGAGAAAGGCAAAGGCATTTTTGACACCCTGTTTCAGCTCTTCTGTGGTGATTTCCCCATCGCCATCAGCGTCCCATTCTTCATAACCAACCAGGACTCTCCAGGCATCTTTCATACAGCTTTCCACGATCAGGTTTTGGGCTGGAAGACATTGATCCAAAGGCGGAGCACCACCATTAGCGTTGGCATAATCTACCAAAGGTTTGATGCTATCGAACCCCGTCAGCAAGGGTTGATAAATACCGAGAGTGTAAATTTTTTTGGGGTCAAATGGGGCGTGGTTAATGCTGACAATTTTCAGACTGGGGTAGTCTTCAATCACTACATCAAGATCGGCATGGAGAAAATTGGGGGCTGCAAGATTGGGCGTGCTGCGAGTTTCGGCGATCGCATCTTGTAAGATGTACCCAGGCACCTGAATCAAGGACATTTCGGTATCCAATGGCATCTCTTCCAACAAATCCCTATATGTGAAAGATTCTCCCTTATCATAGTCTCGCTTACCTCGAATGGATCCTCCCTGGAGCATCACTAGATCGACATTATTCAAGCTTTTTTTGATATAAGAACATAGGGTTGATGCCACTTTTTCGGGTTGGAATCGCGTCCGTTTAGAGGACATGGATTCTTTGATCTCAAAAATCTCGACATCTATCAGCGAACCGAGAAGATTATGGGTATGTTCGACAAACTTTTGAGTCTCTGACTCGGCATCAAAATGGCTTGTTGAAAGCATCTGCACTGCCGTATGGCACTGTTCGGAAGCATCCCACCACAAATCAACAACCACCACATTAATAGCATCAGCACCAGCTTTAACAATCAGACTCCGCTCAATTTTCTCAATATAAATCTCATGATCGTGCCCCCCAACAATTACAGGAACTTTACCACTAAGTTGGTGATCTTGCTGGATCCCCGTGGCTAGTTCCCGATCTTCCGCAATTGTCTGATGGGTCAGGGGAATCAGCATGGTTGCTTCATTAGAACACTTAGACCAGGTTTCCTTTAAAGCATCGAAGATGGGTTGAATGGTTAGGTTCGTCCCTGGTCTGAAAATATCGGTATTGTTAGTGCAAAATCCAGCAAAGGCAACTCGATGAGAACCGACTTCAACAATGTCATATTTCGGAAGTGGCTGACCACTGGCATCCACAATTGGCAAGTCCAAGATGTTGCTATTTAAGCATTTTCCTTCGTAGGTTTTGAAACGCTCACACAGGACATCCACGGTAACATCGAATTCATGGTTGCCCAAGCAAATATAATCAATGTTGACGACCTTTAGCACATCCAGCATGGCTTTACCGCCATCAAGTGAAGTAATTAAACAAGGAGAGAGAAAGTCTCCGCTAATGCAGGCAATCACCACGGCATCTTCCGATGTTTCCTTCAGGGATTTAATCACTGTTTCCACGTAGGGATAATTCTTGATGTCGTAAACATCATTGATCGAAATGATTCTGAGATAGTTTCCCACTGCCTCTCGGGGTTTCGGCAGATACAATCGAGTAGTTGTCATTACAGCAAGTAATTTTTAGGAATATTTCAGGAATTTTATCTAAAAAAATGATAAACAAAGATATAATAAAAAATTTTTCTAATTAAAATAGTTTCTTAATAATTACACTGATTCCAGTGACGGCGTTACTGAATACACAGATGAATCGGGAGTAGGCACCGGAACCTCCCAAGACTTGAGGTTTGGTTGTGATTTGGGAATACCTGTAGTCTAGAAATTACGGCTCTCCTAGAGTGGCTATGATAAATTAGTATAAAATAATCGCGCTTATTCCTTACTAAGTAAGCTTTTGAGTAATTTAAAAATGCATTTTTATTAAAATGGCATTTTTAGTTCAATGAATCCCTGGCTATTGAAGGGGTTAAGCTCATTTAAACTACTCATTTACCACACCCATTCTAGGATAGCCGAAATTACCTGCAGTCTATAAATACTTATTGCTAGTTGTATGGTATCTTAATCAAGGTGCCTGTCTTGACTATTACCACAATGGAAGCATCTTGACAGTTGCTAATGTATCATTTTCCCAAAAATCCAGGGTTAAGTCTAACTTGCTTTATGACAATTCAACAAACTGTTTCGGTTTTAACTGCTAGGTCTATTCTTGAAGGAATTGACGCTGTTGCCATTGACCAACTACCCACGGTTTGGCAAAAAATTGCCAGTGGTGAGGCAGAAGTAGGACATCCTGACCTTGAGTTTCTGGTTGCTTTGGCTCAATTGTTTCTAACCAAGGCAACCGATGGCAGCCCGGAAATTTTTGAGCAAGGGTTCGATTGCCAGTCTCTTTTTCAGAAGGGAGCTTGGGATACTTTGGAGTTTTTCGGTGCTGACTATTTGCTGTCAGCTTACCCAAATTTTGAATTAGCCAAGACTACTGCTGTGGCAACAGATGGTGCCGAGCGGGTAGTCGCTTTTGTCGTAGACGTGTTTGAGGAGTTCAACTATGAATTACCAGCCTCTTTCTATCAGATGCTTCTGTGCCCGATTGAGCGGGACTCGATCCTAGAATCACGAGCTATGGCTTTTGATGTGCGCATGCAGGGTGTAAAACGTCCCTACGATGCCTGCCTTCACGCTTTCAATGTGACGCGGATGCTGATGTTTGTTGAGAGTAAAGCTGCTCGTCACGGTCTTCTGCTCCAACACGGGTGCGGGTGTGACTCTCATCTAACCGACATTCAGTCGGCTGCACCTAGTTCAATAGTCCACTACTCATTTGAAAATCAGAAAACTCGTAAAAAAGCGATTACGGCTTACATCTGGCGCATGTGGAATGAGTACATGCTCTTCCCAATGTCTGTTCAATCAAAAACTCTAGCTCTATAGGTTTGATAGATAATCTCAAGAAAAGCATTGCTATGAGAGCTAATTTCTCAACAGAAGGTTAAGGACAGTATTCGGTGCGTTCGCAAACGCACCCAAAAAGCGATCGCAAGTTTCATTGAACCTTGGTACATCCTCCAGGGGTTAACCTCTGTGAGCTGATTTGATGATTGGACTGACCTAATCGGCTCAGGTGAATTAAGCGATCGCTTTTTTATTATAACGATTGATTAATTATTAGTTTGTTTAAAAAACAATAATAATAATTACACTGAAAAGTTTGTAACTATAATCACTAAAGTTCCTTGGTCTGAAGTTCTCGAAAACTGCGGCGAAGTCTACTTTACTTACCCATTAGCAGCCGTGCCATAGGATAGCAATCCGTGTAGGAATTGTGAGAATTTTTGATTTGATCGGAAGTTCCCTACTCCCTACTCCCTACTCCCTACTCCCTACTCCCTGTTACCTTTGCTAGATAACTAATCTAGCAGCATAAGTAATCTAACCAACTTGATCTAAAATGCAATCAAGCTTAAGCAGCGGAAGCTCATGTCAGCTGATCGCGTGAGGCCGTTGTATATCTAAAAAACAAGACCAAGAAAAAACTTATGCCTAAATGGAGTTCTCTGGTACTAGCCACTCTAGTATTAGTTGCACCCTTAACAGCCTGTGAAGGAGGTGGGACAAGCGCTAAACAAAGCCGCTTAGATATAGTCAAGAGCCGTGGCAAACTGATTTGTGGTGTTGACGGTGGCATTCCCGGATTTAGCTTTGTGGATGGGAGCGGTAACTACTCCGGGCTAGATGTGGATGTCTGTAAAGCAGTTGCTGCTGCTTTGTTTGATGACCCAAAAGCAGTAGAGTACCGTAACCTTGACTCCACGGAGCGATTTCCCGCCGTCCGGAATGGTGAAGTGGATATGCTCTCGCGCAATACCACTTGGACTCTTAGCCGAGATAGCTCTACCAATAACTTAGAATTTGCCCCTACTACCTTTTATGATGGTCAGGGCATGATGGTGCGCAAAAACAGTGGGATTAAGACACTCAAAGATTTTAAAGGAAAATCCGTCTGTGTGGAAACTGGAACCACTACTGAGTTGAATTTAACCGACAAGATGCGGGAAGCAGGTGTCGAATTTGAGCCAGTGGTATTTCAGAAAGCAGACCCTGCCTATACTGCCTATAACGAAGAACGTTGTGACGGCATGACTTCTGATAAATCCCAACTATTGGCCAAACGTAGCACTCTGCCTAAGCCTGATGATCATGTACTTCTAGATGTTACCATGTCCAAGGAACCCTTGGGACCAGTAACTATTAATAATGACTCCGCTTGGTTTGATGTCGTCAAGTGGGTGACTTTCGCCTTGATTGAAGCCGAAGAGTTAGGCATTACTAAGGCGAATGTGGCACAAATGAGCAACAGTCCTAACCCGACTGTCAAACGCTTCGTAGGTGTTGAAGGTGAATTAGGCAAAGGTCTCGGTTTAGAAAACGATTTTGCAGCGCGAGTGATTAAGCACGTCGGTAACTACGGCGAAGTCTATGACCGTAACTTGGGTAAAAATTCTCAGTTCAAACTCAATCGGGGTCTGAATGACCTCTGGACTCGTGGGGGTATTTTGTATTCTCCACCCTTCCGTTAAGGGATTGTTAACTGTTTCAGGTTGAAGGTTGAAGGTTGGTTGGTTGTTCGCGTAGCGTGGCCAATAGGCCAAGGTTGGTTGGTTGTTCGCGTAGCGTGGCCAATAGGCCAAGGTTGGTTGGTTGTTCGCGTAGCGTGGCCAATAGGCCAAGGTTGATTGGTTGTTCGCGTAGCGTGGCCAATAGGCCAAGGTTGATTGGTTGTTCGCGTAGCGTGGCCAATAGGCCAAGGTTGATTGGTTGTTCGCGTAGCGTGGCCAATAGGCCAAGGTTGCAGGTTGAATGTTAACAGTAAACCTAAAACCTAAGAGGATCTTTGAGAAGTACCAAATGTTTGGCATGAGCCACGATTATCCCCGAAATCTGGGATACTTTGAGCCAAATTACCCCCAAATTTGGGGGGCTAGGGAGCGGTTTCGAGTAGCATCCAACACTTTTAAAACAGCCTCTAAAACCTAAAATCTGTAACCTAAAACCTAAAACCTTTAACCAACCTACAACCTGCAACATTAAACCAACCAACCTTCAACCAACCTCCAACATTCAACCAACCAACCTTCAACCTTCAACCAACCTCCAACATTCAACCAACCTCCAACATTCAACCAACCAACCTTCAACCTTCAACCAACCAACCTGTAACCTGCAACCAAAACAACTAACGAATGACAAGCAATATAGGTCAAAAGCCTCCTTTGTGGCGAGATGACCGATTTTGGCGCATTGCCATACAAGTCCTATTTGTGCTGGTGGTGATTGCGGTCGTGGCATGGCTAGGCAGCAACTTAAGCCGAAATATTCAGCAACAAGCGATTAAATTGGGGTTTGATTTTCTCCAAGATCAAGCCAAATTTGGCATTGGTGATACCCCCATTCCCTATACAGCCACTGACCCCTATAGCTATGCTTTATTGATCGGACTGGCCAATTCATTGCGGGTGATGGTGTTTGGGATTATCCTGACAACTATTGTTGGTATTACCGCCGGGATAGCTAGTTTTTCTGACAATTGGCTAGTGAGTAAGCTGAGTCTGGTGTATGTGGAAGTGGTGCGCAATACACCACTGCTGCTGCAATTGCTATTTTGGTACTTTGGGGTTTTCTTCCAACTGCCAAAACTGTCGGAAAAAATTCAGTTACCTGGGTCGATATTTTTGAGCAAGCGGGGAATTTATATTCCTTGGCCCCCCTTCACCACCCAGCTGTTTCTGTGGTTGGTGGTTTTGCTAGTAGGTGCGATCGCAGCATTTTTAATCTGGCAGTGGCGCACTAAAGTGATGGTAGAACAAGCACAATCGGGTCAGCCGCAGTTAATTGCTTTAATTGCGATCGCAATTGCTGCTGTCTTAATTATCATCATCGGTTTTGGTTGGCAAAGACCGCAAGAAGTTATCGACACAGGTAATATTGAAGGCGGACTCCGGCTAACTATTGAGTTCTGTGCCTTACTAGCTGGTCTAGTCTTTTACACAGGTGCGTTTATCGCCGAAATTGTCCGAGCTGGAATACAGTCAGTACAGAAGGGACAGTGGGAAGCAGCAAGATCTTTGGGACTTAAGTCAGGCTTAGCTATGCGGTTGGTGATTTTTCCCCAAGCCTTGCGGGTGATTATCCCTTCCCTAAACAGCCAGTATATGAACCTCGCCAAAAACTCCAGCTTAGCATCTGCTATTGGCTACCCAGATATCTACTCTATTGCTCAAACCACCTTCAACCAAGCGGGTCATGAAATCGAAATAATCGTGGTGATCATACCCCTGACCTATCTAACCATTAACCTGATCATTTCTTTCGTAATGAACCTATTGAATCGGACAGTTCAATTGCAGGAAAGATAATTGATTAACTGTTGACTTATAACTAGATAATGACTACTGTTAATTCTCAACCTCCTGAACTAGCACCACCCCCTGAACTACAGGTTAATCCAATTACCTGGATAAAGAAAAATTTATTTAGTACTTGGTATAATAGCCTATTGACGGTTAGTGTTTTATGGTTTCTATTCGTAACCGTTAAAGGCTTGATAACATGGGCAACTACTGAAGCCCAGTGGGATGTTATCAAGGATAACTTTCGTCTGTTTTTTGTAGGAACCTATCCCGCCACCGAAAACTGGCGTCCATGGTTGATTCTGGGGATTATTGTATTCCTATCAGGGATAACTTGGGGAGTTTTAGCAAGAAATGTTATCACTCTATTTAGTCGCAATGTGTTAATAGCTCTTGTGATCAGTGGTGCTATATTAGTGCTATTTCCAGTAGCAATTCCCTATCGCTTATTGCTCTTAGGAATAGTAGTCTTACTGGTAGCTAGTGCTTGGGGAGCACAACAGGTTGCTAAGACTCAACCGAAATTGGGTAATTGGTTACCTTTAGCTTGGTTTATTGCTTTATTAATCTTCCTGTGGCTTCTCGGAGGAGGACTCGGACTAAAACAGGTATCCACTAATCAATGGGGTGGGTTACTGCTGAATGTCTTAGCGGCAGTGGTCAGTATTTTAATCTGTTTTCCCCTAGGTGTATTACTAGCCCTAGGACGACAAAGTACCTTACCAGTTGTGCGCGGCTTCTCTATCCTTTACATTGAACTAATCCGAGGACTACCGCTGATTGCGATTTTGTTCATCGGACAAGTAATTATCCCACTATTTCTACCATCAGGAATGCGACCAGACCGGGTGTTACGGGCAATCATCGGTCTGACCTTATTTAGTGCTGCTTACCTAGCCGAAAATGTGCGAGGAGGACTGCAATCCATACCTACAGGTCAAATCGAAGCTGCGAAAGCATTGGGTTTAAATACCCCCCTATCGGTAGGACTGATTGTGTTACCTCAGGCACTCAAAGCTGTTATTCCTGCCATTGTCGGTCAGTTTATTAGTCTGTTTCAAGACACCACTCTCCTATTTGTTGTAGGTCTAGTGGAGTTGCTTGGTATCGGTGATTCTATCTTTGCCCAAGCCAAATTTGAAACCCCCTATCAAGAAGTATATTTATTCGACGGACTCCTATTCTGGTTATTTTGTTACGCCATGTCCACAGCCAGCCGACGTCTGGAAAAACAATTGAATGTAGACCATTGAATCTAGATTATAGCAATTCTCATAGCTATGAGGTACACAATTTATGGATTTTAGGGAACAGGGAACAGGGAACAGGGAATAGGGAATAGGGAATAGGGAATAGACCTGCGCTGCATGAAGACAGGGAATCAACGTCAAAGAATAAAATACCTTATAACTGCGATAAACGCTATATAACCTTAAACCTGTAACTTTAAACCTGTAACTTTAAACCTGTAACCTTTAACCTTTAACTTTCAAGCTGTAACCTTTAACCTTTAACCCAATATAACCTTACTCAAGGGAAAAGAATCATGACCAATCAACAACCGATCACTTCTCCTCAAGACCCAGGGAATGCCGGAGATACCGAATCCATGATCATCGCTCAAGATGTTCATAAGTGGTACGCCAGCAACCAATTTCATGTTCTGCGTGGTGTCAGTCTAGAAGTCAAGAAAAAAGAAGTAGTGGTGATCATGGGGCCTAGTGGGTCTGGTAAATCCACCTTTATTCGGACATTTAATGCTCTAGAAGACTATCAAAAAGGAAAAATTATTATTGATAACATTGAACTATCCCATGACTTGCGAAACATTGATACTATTCGCAAGGAAGTGGGGATGGTGTTCCAACAATTTAACTTATTTCCTCACCTCACTGTGCTGCAAAATGTCACCCTTGCTCCGATTTGGGTGCGCCGCTGGAAAAAGGCAAAAGCTGAAGAAATTGCCATGCAGCTGTTAGAAAAAGTCGGTATTCTCGAACAAGCCAAGAAGTATCCCGGTCAACTGTCAGGGGGACAACAGCAACGGGTAGCTATTGCCCGTGCTTTGGCAATGCAGCCTAAAATTATGTTATTTGATGAGCCAACCTCAGCTCTCGACCCTGAGATGGTGCGAGAGGTACTCGATACCATGCGATCGCTTGCTGATTCTGGGATGACTATGGTTTGCGTTACCCACGAAGTAGGTTTTGCTAGAGAAGTCGCAGACCGAGTGGTCCTAATGGCTGATGGGAAGTTGGTGGAAGAAAGTACACCCCAGGAATTTTTCAACAATCCTCAACATGAACGTACTAAGCAGTTTTTATCTCAAATTTTATAGATATATTTTTTATAAATATAGCCTTGCGCCCAGCACTAAATAGCCTTGAATAAGGTAAAGTAAATTTTCTTACCCCGACTCCCGACTCCCGACTCCCGACTCCCGACTCTACTCCCTACTCCCTATTAGGTATATAACCTTCGACAACATAATCCGATCCTAGCTGACGCCAACTGACTCGTTCTAAGGTTAGAGCATCAGTCATGAGTGTCAAGCCCAAATCTCCTACTGGTGAGGGACTACCTTGACCACCGATGATTTTTGGAGCAATAAAGGCTACGATTTTTTGGACTGCACCGTCTGCGATCGCATTTGCAGCTAAGATACCACCACATTCCCATAACACCCTCGAAAGCTGCCTGTCATATAAATATGCCATTACTTGAGAAGGAGTCAGGGGATTCAATACCACCACCTCTACACCCTGGTTGACCAGATGTTGATATAAATCACCCTCAGTTCCGACCTCTGTAAACACCAACGTAGGCACATCATCCGTTTGCCAAACACGAGCATCTCTGGGTAAGTCGAGGGTGCGACTCATGATCACCCGTAGGGGATTCGGTGCGTTTGGATTGTGACTAGTCAAATTGGGGTTATCCTGACGCACCGTATTACCGCCCACAATCACTGCATCGCAAGCTGATCGTAGTTGATGCACCCAACTGCGGGACTTTTCCCCTGTAATCCATTTGCTGTGACCACTAGTAGCAGCAATTTTGCCATCTAAGGTCATGGCATACTTGAGAATTCCCAATGGACGCTGGTAAAGAATGCGATGAATAAAGCCTTCATTGAGCTGACGGCAAGCACTCTCTTCCACACCTACCACCACTTCAATCCCAGCCGCCCTTAACCGTTCAATACCTTTTCCAGATACCCGTGGATCAGGGTCCACCATCCCCACCACTACTTTAGCGACTCCAGCCTTAATTAACGCTTCTGTACAAGGAGGGGTTCTACCATAGTGATTGCAGGGTTCCAGATTCACGTAAACCGTTGCTCCCTGAGCATTTTCCCCAGCCTCTGAGAGGGCAAACACTTCCGCGTGGGGTTGACCAGCAGCGGGATGAAACCCTTCCCCGACAATTTCCCCATTCCGGACAATTACACAACCCACTAAAGGGTTGGGTGTAGTACGTCCCAGGGCTTGCCGTGCTAGTTGGATGCACCGCTGTATCATGGCTTGCGCCAAAGGAGTTTCAGGAAAAGATGTCACAGGAGAGTTATCCATTGGTCTGTTACTATTCGTCTGTTACTATTGAAATGTTATTTGTAATCATTAATTACATTCATCAGCATTTAACTAACTTTACCTCTAAACATCAGCAAATCGAAATTGCTAACCAATAGCTCACGAACACTAATTACTTACAAACTAATTACTTAACTGTGGCACCTGCCAGAGTTTGATTATCTTTTTACCACCACTAGTAGCAATTGTCTGGCAATCAGGACTAATCGCAAAATATTCAATTGGATTTGGAAAACCATTTAGGGTATAGATTAGTTTTTCATTAGCAAAATCCCACACTTTTATGGTTTTATCTGCACTTCCACTGAACAACTTCTTACACTTAGCACCGATAGCTAATTCTTCCACATAATTGGTATGATCATTTAGACTGTTGACTTCTTCCCCAGTATCTAGATTCCAGACTTTGATAGTATTGTCAGCACTAGCACTAAACAATCGTTGTCCATCCGGACTTATGGCTAGAGAATTCACAAAGCTCTCATGACCTTTGAGAGTGTCGAGCTCTTCCCCAGTGTTGATATCCCAAATTTTAATCGTTTTATCGGCACTAGCACTAAATAGTTGTTGCTCATTCTGACTAATTAATAAAAAGTTAATTGAACTTTTATGACCTTGGATAGTGCGGATTTCTTGTCCCGTGTTGATATCCCAAATCTTAATTGTCTTGTCGGCACTAGCACTAAATAATTGTTGTCCATCCGGACTAAACGCTAGATGATTAATATAACTTTTATGACCTTGGATAGTGCGGATTTCTTGTCCCGTGTTGAGATCCCAAATCTTAATCGTCTTATCGGCACTAGCACTAAATAATTGTTGTCCATCCGGACTAATAGCTAGATAATTAACATAGCTATTATGACCTTCGAGAGTGTGGATTGCTTCTCCCGTGTTAAGATCCCAAATCTTAATATTTTTATCGGCACTAGCACTAACTAATTGTTGTCCATCCGGACTAATTACTAGATAATTAACCCAACTTGAATGACCAGTGAAAGTTTTAGTGTCAACTACAGATAATTCTTGAGCATATATTTCTTGATATTTTCTCAGGGAAGCATTATAGGATTTATACAATAGCCAACCACCAGCACCAAATAATCCAACCACCAGAGCCAATATCCCTCCTAACCACCATCTTCTTCTTGGGGGTTTTACAAATTCCGTTTCTATAGAAATATTGGGTTGAGATTTAGTTTTAAAGCTTTGGTTGGTTGTACTCCCTTCTATATTAGTATTAGCCTTTGAAATACTAATCAAAGAGTAAATATTAGCTAGATCATTTAAAATTTGCTGAGTCTTCTGAGGTCGAGCTGCTGCGGTTGGTGCCATCAAACTATCAATAAAGTCTGCTAGCTGCTCAGATATTTGAGGAGCATGATCACGCCAATGAAATTGATCATTTAACGGATCATAAACACTCTGATCTGTGACTGATTTGCCAGTCAGTAAATAAACAAAGGTTCGCCCCAGAGCATAAAAATCGGACTGTGGGACTGCATAGCCTTTTTCTTGCTCTGGGGGAGTATAGCCATGGGAACTAATCTTGGTAACACTGCCTCCACCACCGATTTCCGCTAGGTAGGTATAGGTCAACTCTCTAGCGGTGCCAAAGTCAATCAATACCAGTTGCCCATTGGCACGGAGCATGATGTTTTCTGGCTTGATATCGCGATGGAAATAGTTTTCTTGGTGAACAAGATGCAAAATCTCTACTATCTGCTTTAACCATTTAAGGGCTTGCGGTTCTAAAATCGGGTGATTGCCCTGTTGCCTCATCCACTGCTTCAAGTTAAGTCCATCAATTTTCTCCATGATGATGCAATGCAGGGGCTCCTTACTATGTCTAGGAAAAAACTGAAAGTAGCCCTCTGGATCGATTTGAGGGATACCGGGATGAGTCAGCTGGCTCAATACAGCTGCCTCTTGGCGAAATAGTTCAATAATTTTGGATTTCGAGTTGTGCTCCGGCTTAAGGACTTTTAGAATTTTTGGTACTGCCCCGTTGTAAGCTTCGTAAACCTTACCAAAGCCACTTTGGTCACTCAACAGGCGCATCACCCGATAGCGACCTTGTAATAACAAATCTGAGCCACAATGGCGACAAACCAGATTCGTCATGTTCCCTGGGTCATCTGGCTGAAGACACAGGGGATTGATACAGTAGCTCATGCCTAGCTACAAAAAGATAGTGGTCTTATCCCAATATTAGGATGGGGGTCTTGAATTAATCTACTCAAAGCAATATTTTCGCTCATTACGCCCCTAGTAGCTCAACAGCAGGAGTGAACAGATCAATATATAGGTTTTTATAGAGTCAGCTAGCAAGCAAAACTACCCACATTCATGGGGGAGATGTAGCCAGCGGTAGGAGCTTTTAAGCTCCGTGATGCTCTCTGTGATTCTCAATATAACGCCTAACTGTTTCAGAGCTGACGTTACCGGCAGTACTGACAAAATAACTTCGAGTCCAAAGGGAAGGGAGTCTAAGCAGGATTGGAAACTCTTGTCTGAGATATCTTGATGACCTTCCCTTAACTCGATTTACTACGTCTTTGGCAGATAGGCAAGGGTAGGCATTAACAAACAGATGAACGTGGTCAGGCTGGATTTCAAGGCTGATTAACTTGCAGTCGAGGTCTGTACAAGACATCTCAGGGCTGGCTAGTTAACAGTGACGCTAACGGAGCCGCAAACATAATCACAAAGGTAGCCACAAGGTTAGGCATCGACCTAACTAGAGTGGGTAGGGCTGTTTTGACTCAGCCGAGACGAATACAACTGTATGCTTCCACAACCTCAGTATAAAGGTCTGAAGAATCCCCCATCTTTCAAGTGGGGGAGAAGTCAAATGCTAGTACAAAGTGGCGGTCATGGAATGCAATTGTTGCCTAATTTTGCCTAAGTGCTGCTCCAGTTCCTTAGGAAAAAAGTTACCTTTATTTATTTAACTATTTATAGTTGCAATTAAACTATCAACCGTCAACCGTCAACATCCTTTCCCGACAGACTACAATATCGTATCAATTCAATGTCCCCTCAAGCAGGTGGCAATCTACACTAAAACTGGTACATTGTAAAGAAGTATGTCAAAAAGCCCAGCCCAGCCAAGAACTAATCTATGAACTGTGTTGCTGCCCCAGACAGGCAATTATCCCGATTTTCCCTGCCTCAAAATACAGTCCCCTACTTGCAACAACTGACCATATTCTGTGATTTTGACGGTCCCATTGTTGATGTTTCCAATCGCTACTACAGCACGTACCAGCTAGCACTAACCGATACTCAAGGGTTCTACCAAGCTCAAGGTATAACCTTACCAATCCAGACCATGAGTAAACAGCAGTTCTGGCACATGAAGCAAGAACGCATCCCTGACGAGGAAATTGCCATGCGCTCAGGGTTACGAGGAGAGCAAATCGATTTCTTCTTGGGGCGTGTGATCAAGATTGTGAATGAATCTGCCTTATTGAACAAAGATCAGCTGCAACCAAACCTAAACTGGGCCTTAGCTTTGCTGCATTCTTATGGCATCCGACTCGTTCTGGTGACATTGCGTTCCACATCTCAGGTCAAACAGATATTGAGCAATTACGGTTTAACTCGTCTTTTTAGCAGCATTTATGGCACAACAGAAAACCACCATGCTTATCAAAACTATGCTCAGGTTAAACAGGAACTTCTCCAACAAGCCCTCTGTGACCATAGTACTTCATCCTACACGGAACAATCTCTGTTAGCTGAACCATCGGTATCTGCTTGGATGATTGGTGATACAGAAGCCGATATTCTCGCAGGACAAGCCCTCTCAATTCCCACCATAGCTCTTACCTGTGGCATTCGTTCTGAATCATATCTCAAGCGGTTTGAACCTACTCATATCTGTAGCGACCTACTTTGTGCCACCTCTTATCTATTAGAACTCTCTAGAGCTGTTGGCTCTACCGAACTTGCTATGTAAAAGCGATGCAGTGGCTCTACGGGCGTTTCCCGCACTCGCGCTTTGCATCAAGACACTGTTAGGAAATAATTAGTATAATCCTGATTGAGCGGGAGTTTTAGTTTTTGATAGAATAATTTTTTATAAATCAACCGCTCAATGATAATTAGTGAGCAATAAGCGCGGTTTTATGCATACTAGGTTCGGTAGAGCCATAACCTTCAACCTTCAACCTTCAACCTTCAACCTTCAACCTTCAACCTTCAACCTTCAACCTTCAACCTTCAACCTTCAACCTTCAACCTTCAACCTTCAACCTTCAACCTTCAACCTTCAACCTTCA
>NZ_JAAHHC010000084.1:0-18281 GCF_010672265.1 Moorena sp. SIO3A2 | reverse complement strand
AAATACGTTCTCTAATATTTCCATTTTCTTCTATTTTTAAGGCTTTTTGAAGTATTGTTTTTTGCTGTCAGATAATTTTTTGCTGGCATATTTCCTATTATTGGGTTATTTATTAATTTTTATTATACCAATTTAAATGCCGAACAGCTTATAAAGCCAGGTTATATAAGAATTTGATTGGCTTTTATTGTCCTTTTTTTTATCTGGATTATCGATTATTTTACCCATAAATCGATTATTTTACCCATAAATCGATACCCAAAGCAGCTACATAAAAAAACTATGGTCAAGTAAAAATGCTTTGTAAGCATATGCTTACCTAAAATTAACCTTTGAGAACAAAAATATCAATACCTCCTTTAAGGATAACTCCCTGATCTTGATCAGAAATTGGCTGATAGCTGATAGCTGATAGCAGCTCAAGTAGCACCATCTGTAGCGCCTTAGCTGACTGCTGTAAATCATATACTGATGATTTTGTCAAATTCTATAAATTTCCACTACACCCCACACCTAGTCTTAACCGACAAGCTTGGGGGTGCATCTCATTTTTGCAATTAAACAAAAATTCTAATAAAATTCCCAAACTGCCTACACTACCCACCCTCCCTAAAATCCCCACGCTTCCGACACTTCCGGCACTTCCCTTCTTTTTTACAAAGATGAGATGCACCCCAAGCTTGGTGCGTAAGTCCTGAAATTCACCAATTGCAGTTGTTGCATAAAATTTGAATTAAATCGTCAATTTAAGCTGAAAAATTCAATTTGAGTGGAAAATAGAAATATAGAGCAGGATTAGCGAAGAGCAACGTGAAATATTTCTTTTTATCGGAAGGCTGGATAGTCGGGCGCGTTTGGGAGTTTGGAGGTCTTTGGAACGAAAACGCTTGGCGACGCCTGCCAGAAATTAAGCAAATGAACCTTTCTATCCTAGAGCAAGGAGAAAAATTGTGGCTCTATCAGGTTGAAGACCTTGTGGTTATGGTTGAAGTCAAACCCATGCCTAACACTTCACCTGAGTCAGCAAAAACTATTGGTCAAGTTGTCCTAAAACGCTTGATCACTGCTGAGCAAGTTATCGAACGCTTAGCGATGACAAATACTGAAATCATGGTAGGGGGCAAAGGTTAACTGATACAGGGAAAAGGCACCAGGGGACAAGGAAGAAGAGGGTGAAGAGGGTGAGGATAGGGAAGATGAGGAAGTAATACTTTTGATTGCGACTTGTGATCAAAGTTATAGCTAGGGTTAGCAGTTAATCAAAAAACCCTAGCCATAGGATTGGAGCCTAATAGCCAGTGCATATCAATAGCCGATACTTTTTAGCTACCAATATCTACCAAAAGCAAATATTAGCCCGCCAATGCAAGATGATTTCTCATCCAGGGTGTATCTACCAAAGCTCGTATAAATATTCCACGAGCGCCATTTAGATCTCGATCCATTCTCTGACCATCAACTTTTGATTTGATAATTTTGCTGCTACCAATCTTGACCAGCTCACCTGTCCAACTGACAGTTTTGCTGGTGTAGGCTTCGCACACATCCAGGACTTGCTTTCCAGTCTCGAAAGCTTTGTGCTTGAGGAACTGCTTGAACCTGTAGTGAGCCAAGTTCATCAGATTGCGAACAGTCTTTGAGTGAATCTTGCGACTCCCACGTTTTGACATCTGGGATGTCTCGAACGTAGGGAGTAAAATCACATCAAAGTTGTCAACCAAAAACCTGGCCGCCTTGTGATGCAGTTCATTGACTAGATTCTGTATCTTGATAGTCATTCTTCTGGCAGCTTTTTTCATTCTTCGCTTTTGCTTTCCTTTAGAAAAGCTGATTTTACCAACCAACTTGTCTAGGTGAGCACATAGGCGTTGGATGCCAGAGAAATCTCCTTCACCAATCTTCCCTACAGAGTTTTCGCTGAAGAATGTCAAAAAGGTTCTCACACCGGGATCGAGCGCAACCACCCTACCTTGATTCTCGGCTTTTTTTGGGGCTGCTTTGTAGGGAACTACTAGATAATAGTTCCCGTTGGTGCTAGTTAATCGACAATCACAAATGTGATCTGGTAGCGATTCAGTAAAGCTTAACTCGCCTAATTTTGTGCGATAAATACCAATAGCTGTAACAGCCGATTTAGGAATATAACAAGACTGGACGGGGTTTTTGCGAGACCTAAACCGAACTCGATTGACCTGCCCAGTTTTCTGGTATTTTTTCTTGGCTTCCCTGATGGCGGTACAGGCATCCTTAATCGCTATAGACTTAATTTGATAAGGCACTGCCTTGCACCACTCAGGGAGATTGTTAAGAATCTCAGTCTTGATCCGTTTCCAGTTAGCCTTTACTGAGCCATCTTGAAGTATCTCGACGGTCTTATTAAAAACATAACGGGAAACTCCAAGCCATTGATTAACCATCTGTTTCTGGCTTTTATCAAGGTAAATCTTGATCTTCTTTGATTTTTTTACCGTACTTCCTGAGTCAATGGACTCGACAGCTGAAGAGGTGAACAATGGAGAGAAGATCCGCGACCAGCTCTGAGTGTAGGCAACTTTCATGGTTGTCGAGAACCACGATTTTTCCACCGTTGGATTCGACCAGGTACTGTACAAGTTCAAACCCAAACCGGGCGAGTCTGTCTCTACAGGCAACAATAAGCGTGAATTGATCTCCTCGCATAAGTCTATCCAGTATGGTTTTAAGCCCAAATCTTTTGAAATTAAGCCCCGATCCGATGTCCTTGATGATTTCGCAGTCTGGGAGTGAGTGCATATAGGCGATTTCCCTGTCAAGGTCATCTCGTTGTTTTGTTGAGCTGACCCGACAGTAGCAGATTGTGTAATCATGCTTGGGTTTTGATTGCTTGATGTAGTTTTCAACGTCAAACAATCTATGCCCCCCTTCTGTTGTGAGTGAATCAATTGTGCCATTATCTGCGTACTTCCTCAATTTATTTTTGGATAATCCCGTAAGTTCGACCGCCTTACGAAGTAGGACTCAACTCATCGGTCAATACTACCAATGATTGGCAGTTTATGGTAGATATTGGACAAGTTTTTGATACTGTCCACTAACCCCCGCACTGATGCTGTGATCGTGGCGAATTTCTTGGCTCGCAACTACAACTGGATGAGTAATACAACCAATTATATCCCGATACTTTTTAGCTACCAAAGTCTACCAAGATAGACCAAGGCTCGCCAAGGCAAGATGCAATAGCATCCAGGGGGTATCTCCCAAAGCTCTCGGGAATATCCCGCGAGCGCCATAAAAATGTCAAAAAAGTCTAACACCGGGATGTAACCGCAACTATTAAACCCTTGGTTTTCGGCTTTAATTTAAGTTACATAATAATCCCTGTCGGTGTTACCCTAATTTAAGTCTAACAAATAATAAGAGTTTTTGGTAGACTCTGCGACATTTTCTCTAGCTGTTTACTAACCCTTTTAGCCCCAGCTTTCCCCAACTCTGGACTCTTCCCCCTATTCCCCCTGCCCTCTTAAGTGCTTTAGGTGATATGGTTTGAACTCAACTTGCCATAAGTCCTATGCTTATGCCTTTTTCCTTTCAACATACCTTTTTCATTTTGATTTGTGTCCGACTATTGCTAATTAGTCAAGAGGCTACCGGACTGAATTTGAAAATTTTTAGATTTTAGAAGCTATATTGCTTTAATTTAGGCAAATACAAGGGAAATTTGCGCAATATAGCTGGTTTTAGGCTTCCGACCCTAAGCTGAGAACATGACCGTTCGCTTGCAATCGGCTCTAACAATAGTTACACTTCTTTAAACAAACTTTAGTTTCATACATACTTTGTCCTACCTAAGTTGCCAATGGCAAAATCTAGGGTGGCTACCCAAGTAGCGATACAGTTAGGTTCACACCTAACCAAGGTCGGTCGGAGAGCTTGAAAGCTCTCCAAACAGTGTCAAATTAAAGAAATCATACCGTAAGCGTTGTCAGATTAGGTTTTTAACCCCTCGAACAACGTGACTCTTAGAATCCTCTGTGTTTGAAGCGGGGGAGATTTCAAGGCGATTTCTAACATACTGATCAAAAGAAGCGTCGAAGTAAAAACTCTATATTAGGAGGAGCGTAGTCAATGGGACTACCCTGGTACCGAGTACACACGGTCGTCCTGAATGATCCAGGACGTCTGCTAGCTGTGCACTTGATGCATACAGCCCTGGTGGCAGGCTGGGCTGGTTCAATGGCCCTGTACGAATTGGCAATTTTTGATCCGAGTGACCCGGTTCTTAACCCGATGTGGCGTCAGGGGATGTTCGTCATGCCCTTTATGGCTCGTCTAGGGGTTACTGATTCCTGGGGGGGCTGGAGTATCACTGGTGAAACCGTAACCAATGCTGGCTTATGGTCTTTTGAAGGTGTCGCTGCAACTCATATTATCCTTTCTGGTTTATTGTTCCTGGCTGCCGTATGGCACTGGGTTTACTGGGATTTAGATGTGTTCAGAGACCCACGGAGTGGCGACCCAGCTCTCGATTTGCCAAAAATTTTTGGCATTCACCTGTTCTTATCTGGTTTACTCTGCTTTGGCTTTGGTGCCTTTCACTTGACTGGGCTTTGGGGTCCTGGGATGTGGGTATCTGATGCCTATGGTCTCACTGGTAGTGTTCAACCCATCGCACCAGAATGGGGACCAGCAGGCTTTAACCCCTATAACCCTGGAGGTATTGTCGCTCACCATATCGCTGCTGGTGTTGTTGGGGTTATTGCCGGTTTATTCCACTTAACAGTACGACCACCAGAGCGATTGTTTAAAGCTCTACGGATGGGGAATATCGAAACGGTACTCTCCAGCAGTATCGCGGCTGTATTTTTTGCTGCGTTTGTAGTAGCAGGCACCATGTGGTACGGCAGTGCTGCCACCCCAATTGAACTGTTTGGTCCAACTCGCTATCAGTGGGATCAGGGTTATTTCCAACAGGAAATTAACCAACGGGTACAAGCTGAATTGGCTGATGGTGCTAGCTTGTCAGAAGCTTGGTCATCAATTCCAGAGAAGCTGGCATTCTATGACTATGTAGGCAACTCCCCTGCCAAAGGTGGTTTGTTCCGCACAGGTCCGATGGACAAAGGGGATGGAATTGCTGAAGGTTGGCTAGGTCATGCGGTGTTCACAGACAGTGAAGGTCGGGATCTGACCGTTCGTCGGATGCCGAACTTCTTTGAAACCTTCCCTATCATTTTGACCGATGCTAATGGTGTAGTTCGTGCGGACATACCTTTCCGACGGGCTGAATCTAGGTATAGTTTCGAGCAAGCTGGTGTCACAGTTAGCTTCTACGGTGGAGTTCTTGATGGTCAAACCTTTACTGACCCATTCGATGTGAAGCAATACGCTCGTACTGCTCAGCTGGGTGAGGGCTTTGAATTTGACCGTGAAACCTTAAACTCTGATGGTGTATTCCGCACTAGTACTCGGGGTTGGTTCACCTTTGGTCATGCTGTCTTTGCTCTGTTGTTCTTCTTTGGGCACATCTGGCATGGCTCACGCACCCTCTATCGAGATGTGTTTGCTGGTGTCGATCCTGACCTAGAGGAAGAGCAAGTCGAGTGGGGCTTCTTCCAGAAGCTTGGTGATAAGAGTACCCGTAGGACAGAGCCTATCTAGAGGTTAAATATCTCTTATCACAGTTTGACTTAAAAGCAAAAGGCAGAAGAAAAGAAATTTTTCTTTTGCCTTTTGGCTATTTCTGTGGTCTATGCAAGGTAGACTGGTAAGTGAGAAGATAACCAACAATTATAGCTATGGAATCAGTTGCTTATATCTTAATCTTGACCTTAGCCCTAGGCACCCTATTTTTTGCCATTGCTTTTCGGGAACCGCCTAAGATTGGTAAGTAGTTTACCTCGATTTACTCAGATCGAAATTCAACAGTTCTGTGGATGCTCTGAGCCGCAATACCCTGTGCATGACCCTATAGGATATAGGGAAGTTGATAGGTCTATATCGGCTCACCTTCCATATAATTGTTATTTTGACAGTATCGACTCTTAGGGCGTTCCAAATATCTGCCGCCAATCAGTCCACTCAGCAAGAAAACAAAATTATCTTATGCGATGCCCCTCTTGTCACCACACCGAGAGCCGCGTTCTTGAGTCTCGTTCTACTGAGGCAGGGAAAAGTGTGAGGCGACGTCGGGAGTGTTTGGGATGCAAACATCGCTTCACGACATATGAGCGGATCGAATTTGTGCCAATAACTGTGATCAAGCGGGATGGCAAGCGGGAATCATTTGACCGTTCCAAGTTGTTACGGGGAATTGTACGTGCTTGTGAAAAAACCGGCATTCTCCAAAAACGCCTGGAAGCATTGGTTGATGAGATTGAAGCAGAATTACAACAGCGATTTGGTCGGGAAGTCATCAGTCACGAAATTGGTGAGTTAGTCTTGCGCTACCTACGTTCGGAGAGTGAAGTGGCTTATGTACGCTTTGCTTCCGTCTATGGAAAATTTCAAGGGATTAGAGATTTTGTCACTACCCTAGAGGATCTCCAACAGGAAGATGTACCAATGGAAATCCCCCAGGTTCCGCCAACCCCCTCAGATCAGGTAGAAGAAATAAAGACATCCACTTCGGTGTAATTGATCAGATGTTTGTTGAATGTTGACGGTTGATGGTTGACTCTCAAAAGTACAAGGTCAACTAGTGATCTCGTGTCCAGTTGTATGGTTACCATTTGTAGAGATGTTCCAGGCAAGGTATCTACAGCAGAGAGGATTAAGAAAAAAACAGGGTGAGGTTTGCAAACCCCATCTAGGCAAGAGCAGGTTACCGATGCTAGCGGACTTCAGATGAGTTTCTTACAGCTAAAGCCGGATTTTAGGGAGCTAGACTAGAAAGTGAAAGAAATTTCAACTCAAGGGCGTGAATTCATTGAAGCCTAACTAGGTTTACCCAGGAGTTGAGTCAAGGCAAGACCAAAGAGCAAACAGCCATGAAGAAACGTTTCTGGATGAGAGCATGGATGGGTAATGCAGAGGTAAACACCTCTCCACAGCCGCTGGCAAATCCTGAGGTTAGATTACAGGAACCCCAGGAAAAGCGCAAGTTAGTCAAATTATGGCGTATTGCTGCCAGTTTGCTCCTTTGGCAAGGGGTGATACTGGGTACCCCAGCCCAAGCACAGCTTAAACAAGAGAAATCTCTAACCTATAGTGAGCTATTAAAGAAAGTTAAAAATGGGGACGTCACTAAAATAGAAATCGATGAAGCCACTAAGATTGCTAAAGTTAGCTTAGAGGGGTCCAATGAGAATGAACCTCCTCAACGAGTTGCTTTGTTCGATCAAAACTCCTTGCTACTCAAGGAACTCCGTCAACAGAATGTTCCCACTGAAATTAGGCGCTCTGCGGATAACTCAGCCGCTTTAGGTCTAATTGCCAACTTATTTTTCATTCTGTTGTTACTAGCAGGCTTGATGATGATCCTGCGACGCTCTGCGAGTAATTCTGGTCAAGCCTTAAACTTTGGCAAATCCCGAGCACGGTTTCAGATGGAAGCCAAAACCGGGGTTCTCTTTGATGATGTAGCAGGTATTCAAGAAGCTAAACAGGAATTGCAAGAAGTTGTCACATTCCTCAAACAACCAGAACGCTTTACTGCTGTTGGAGCACGGATCCCGAAAGGTGTGCTGCTAGTGGGTCCTCCAGGAACTGGTAAAACTCTCTTAGCCAAAGCGATCGCTGGTGAAGCAGGAGTTCCCTTCTTTAGCATCTCTGGTTCCGAATTCGTGGAAATGTTTGTGGGCGTTGGTGCCTCCCGTGTCCGTGACTTGTTCAGAAAAGCCAAAGAAAATGCCCCTTGCTTGGTCTTCATTGATGAAATTGATGCGGTAGGACGGCAACGGGGAGCAGGAATTGGCGGTGGAAACGATGAACGGGAGCAAACCCTTAACCAATTGCTCACGGAAATGGATGGGTTTGAAGGCAACACAGGTATTATTATTATTGCTGCCACTAATCGCCCAGATGTCCTGGATGCTGCACTATTACGTCCTGGACGCTTTGACAGACAAGTTATTGTGGATTACCCTGACTACAAAGGCAGGAATAACATTCTGGAAGTCCACGCTCGCAACAAAAAGATTGACCCTGAGGTTTGTCTAGAAACTGTTGCTAAGCGTACCCCTGGGTTTACTGGTGCTGACTTAGCCAACCTACTCAACGAAGCGGCAATCCTGACTGCCCGCCGCCGCAAAGATGCCATTACTATGCTCGAAATCAATGATGCTATTGACCGGGTGGTAGCTGGGATGGAAGGCACTCCTCTAGTGGACAGCAAGAATAAGCGATTAATTGCCTACCATGAAGTAGGACATGCTGTAATTTCTACCCTCCTACCGGATCACGACCCGGTACAGAAAGTAACCCTAATTCCCCGAGGGCAAGCCCGTGGTTTGACCTGGTATATTCCTGATGAAGAGCAAGGTTTGATTACTCGGGCTCAACTCAAAGCCCAAATTACTGCTGCTTTAGGGGGTAGAGCGGCAGAAGAAGAAATTTTTGGTGAGGCTGAAGTGACTACTGGTGCTGTTGGGGACTTGCGACAAGTTACCTCGCGAGCACGGCAGATGGTAACCCGCTTTGGAATGAGTGATTTGGGTCCTCTGTCCTTAGAAGATCCAGGGGGAGAAGTCTTTCTAGGGGGTAATGTGATTAATAGGGCTGAGTACTCAGAGAAAATTGCTGCCCACATTGATGCCCAAGTTCGCACAATTGTGCAGCATTGCCATGGCCATGCTCGTCAGTTAGTCCGGGAAAATCGGGTAATCATTGACCGATTAGTAGACCTGTTGATAGATCAAGAAACTATCGAAGGAGACCAGTTACGCAAAATTGTAGAAGAACACACCCAGATGTGCAAGGAACAATTGGTAGTTTCGTAGTTTCTAGTTAAACGATCAAAGGCATGCATGTTTGAAACATGTTAATGGTTAATGGTTAATGGTTAATGGCCATTAACCATTAGCATTTGTCCCAATCAAGCTCGTGTTTTATACATTGCACGCAGCACCTGGGCTGGGTCAACATATTGCTTGCCATACTTCAATCCCCAGTGCAGATGAGGACCAGTGGTACGACCAGTCATCCCTACTCGACCGATTCTGGCTCCAGAAGGCAACAGTTGGCCTTCCTTGATCCGAATCCCACCGGAGTTGTCAATTAAATAGCGAGTACCTCCATTTTTAACTGCGTATCCTTTCATGTGACAGTAGATGTGCTGCCACTTGCCCGATTGGATAGTTATTGAGGTGCCGCAAGCAGTACCATCAGAAATTTTAATTACTTTACCACTCCACCAGTTACGGATATAGCTTCCTTCAGGGGCAGCTATGTCTAAACCTCGGTGGAATTCCCATCCAGAACCTCTAGGAGAGGGTCGGTAACCGAAGCCAGAGGTGTAGCCCCGGAAGTTTTCTACGGGAAAGGAACCCCCTTTGGCAAAACTTCTTACTCCGGCTACCAAGGTTGAGGGAGGTTCTGATGCAGTTACTGGCTGGCTGGGGAAACTCGAATGGGTACTTAAACCGATTGAACTTGTTAAACTCAGTCCAGCGAAAATTAGAAGCCTTGATAAATAACCACTGCGCATTAGTTCTAGTCTGGCTTTAGCTAGTTAGGGGTCTTTCCATCATTCAACTCCTTGGGGACTCCCGTTATAGCCCAAAGACAAGTGCGGGAGATGGGGCGTATAAAGTGCGGACGCAGGTGACCCACACAGCCCCTTGGGAATTGAAGATCAAGTTGATTGCGATTCTTGATAATTTTAGCTAGTATAAATCTGGCATAAATTGATTTAATGCGCTCTTTCGCGTAGCGTCTCCTACGCAGAAAAAAGCACCGGTTCTTGTGCAAGCTGAAAAGCCTCTGCTAGAAACATGAACCATAAAAAAAACATACAAGTAAGCCCGATGATTTTATCGGAGGGTGTAGAGGCTGTTTGAATCAGCCAGTAAGAGTTTTATGCTCTTAAGAATCCCCTGCTGTAATCTTCGCCAAAGCCGACGCTACGCGAAGGATTTAGCGGTTTGATTGTCAATTATATCCCTCCAGATCACCTACCATCAGCAGGGTGTTTGGGTTGTTTTAGGTATTTATCAAAATCTTGAGTTTTGTTAAGATACCTCAAGAGGCTAATACACATTTAACTTGCACAATTTAAGGATTAGATTTTTTGTTAAGGGTTGACCTTTGACTAACCTTTGTGCGCGTGTCTACTGTGCGCGTGTCTACCGTTAACCGTTAACACTAAAGCGATCAACTCAAATAGAGATGTTAAATGTTGGTTAACTTAGTCATGAACTTGCCCCAGCCTACCCTATCCGTGAACTGATGCTGACTGAATTTTTGCCCTTCCGATTCGAGGTGGATACTACAGCGATCGCAGGAGCATCTTTGTGGTCTCTAGCGCTATATTTAAGCCTCTCGTCCTTGAGGCAATGGATTATGGAGCAATTGAACCGCTGGTTTAACTTTGCTGAGGGATTCTTTTACATCTCGGCTCAGGAATTTGAACGAACCCGTAAGGTCAGAGAATCTCAAAACGCTTTCTATGCGTCAATTGTCAGCATTTTGCCTTTTTTAGTCATTGGTGCAGTTTGTAACTACGCCGTGGAAATTAGCCTCGGACACAGTTGGGCAATCAGTATCGGGATTATTGCTTGTATGAGCTGTGGTGTGTATGAATTAGGGCGTCAGTCTGGGAATTGAATTTAGCTTCTTTTGGAAGCTAAAATAATTCTAGAAATAAGATAACAGTAATAAAGAGAAATAACTTGATCAATAATATGTTCGCGATCGCCTAAGGATTACAGTATTATACTTGTGGCTTAATCAGGTAAATAGCACGTAAGCATTCAGCTATCAGCCTTGGCCAAAGGCCAACGGCTGAATGCTTACAATCGCACTAGGTAAGTCGTTAGTGTAAAACTGGCTCACTACTGACCGTGGCCGGATTATTTAAGCGATCGCATTCCATCACTCCATACCTTACCCATCTTCTGATACTCCCGCCGAGTTCCCTGTAACAGATGTTCCATCATCACTGCACTACCTGCTTCAGCCGCTAGAAAAGCTGCTGCTAGGGCAATATTTTTAATATTCCCTCCACTCAATTTGAACTGCCGTGCCAAAAACTCAAAATCTAGATCTGCTGACAAGGGGATTTCCTCAGTCCAAATCCCCTCCCAAATGCGCCGACGACTAGCTTCATCTGGTGAGGGAAAGTGAACTGTAAAGGCTAACCTACGCACAAATGCCTCGTCTAAATTTTGGCGCAAATTTGTTGTCAAAATTGATATCCCCTCATATTCCTCCATCTTCTGCAACAGATACCCAACTTCAATATTGGCGTAGCGGTCATGAGCATCTCGAACTTCAGAGCGTTTGCCAAACAGAGCATCTGCCTCGTCAAACAGAAGGATAGCGTTAGCTGTTTCGGCAGCCATAAAAATGCGGTTCAAATTTTTCTCAGTCTCGCCAATGTACTTACTGACAACCTGGGATAAATCAATTTTGTATAGCTCAAGCTGTAGTTCATTAGCAATCACTTCCGCCGCCATGGTCTTACCTGTGCCTGGTGGACCTGAAAATAGTACATTTAATCCTTTGCCAATGGACAGCTTGCGGTGAAAGCCCCATTTTTCATAGACAATATGACGATACTTGGCTTGATTACAAATTTCTTTGAGCTGAGCAAGTTGATCGGCGGGTAAGATAATGTCTTGCCAACTATACTTAAGGTTAAGTTTGCGGGCTAATTCAGTTAAATTGTTACCAGATTGGTCACGAGCCGCTGCTAATAAGTCATTTAGGGTTGGCTTAATTGTACTGTTTAATGGCAATTCTTCAAATTCGGCAGCAGCACGCCACAAAGCCTGATTACAAGCAGTTGTCACTGCTCCTGCTATTTGGGCTGAACTCAAGGTAAAACGATTGGCTAGGGTATCCAAGTCGCGATCGCTAAGTACAATTCCTTTAGTTTCTAAACTAGCTTGCCAGTAAACGCGCCGTTGGTAAAAATCCGGTGTAGCAAAAGGTACAGTAATCACACCCTGGAGATTGGTCAACTTTGGCACCCACGACTGTATTCCAGATAATATCACCACACCTTTCGCCTCAGTTAGTCTGTCAAGTAAGCTTTTATATAACAGATGCTGCTCTTTGGTCTGTAGTGCATCCCAACTTTCCAGACTTTCTAGATAGAGGATAGCATCGTGAAAACAGGCTTCACGGAACAACAGTTTTAGCAGTTGGTCAAACTCTTCCTTAATTGCTAAAGCTTGAGCTAAATCCGCAATCAATAACGGCTTGTTCAGTTGAGCGGCAAGGGTGATCGCTCCACGGCGTTTTTCAGTAGAATGTAAACCAGAGAAATACAGATGTAGAGGCTGGTTGGTATGTTGAGCGTGTTTGACTAGCTTAGGAAGTATGTGTTTAATGTCATCCCTAATCGTTAACTTGTCCTCAACAGCAGGAATATCTATCAATTGACACCAAGATTCTAAATGCGGTTCAAGACTCTTCTGTTTTAACAGAGAATGGATAACCTGCTCGTCTAGCTTGAGATAATAGGATAATATTGGTGGTTTAACCTGATGAGGGTCAGGAATTAAGTGAAGTAAACCATGTTTGATTAAGGGCGCGTCAGGAGCAAAATGAACTCGTTGCAACAGCTTGGCTTCAGCAGAGGGACATAGTAAATTTAAGGCTAAATCAATACTAGGTCGCCTGCGAGTGACATCATCCTGGAGATAGGCATACAGACGCTCGTAACTTAAATCAATTTCTGGAGCCAGGGCAATCAGCATCACGTCTAAATCAAATTCAGACAAACCGAAAGTCTGTTTCAGCCAGTTTAATGGTGTATTGTTAGTCTGATCGGACTCAGTTTTTTCTGCATCTACTGCAAACAAAGGTATCCCTGGTTCACGATCTAGGAGTTGCTTGACCTGATCGCGATTAATACGAAGACCTCGATAAGGGTCAGTAGCTGCTTGAGAACCGTAGACAGCTTGTGCTGTTATTACTGCTTGCTCTAGTAATTTATTTAGTCTTTCTAACGCTGAGAGTAGATAGTCGAACATGGCTTAGTTCAGAAATGTTGAATGATAGTTAAAAACCTATACAAATAGCATATAATTTTATAAAATAGAGGCTAAATTAAAATTTAATAATGTTGCTTCAATGATATATAATTTTCAAAAAATCGTCAAAAGATACGTAGGTAAATTACCTAATGATGATTATCCAGTCCTCAATACTTTCCTAAAGGTGCGCTTTCCGTTGGCGAATTAAATTCGCCCATGATTGCAACTATTTTTGTTAAAATGGTTATAATTTGTGCTATATAATATTCAAAATAGTATGATTAGTTTAGTCAAGGGTTTGAATGTGCGTGGCATAGAGGTAGACATATCGACTTTTTATAAGGCGAGCAAAGTTAGCAATCCAATGGTGTTTTATAATTTGTTCGTTGACTTAATAAAAAGTATTAATAAAAGCCAAAAAATAGGCAAGGCTAAATTAGCATTATTTCCGCGCTTATTCAACAATAGTGACCGAAATCACGCAAGCTGTTATGGAGCCAAGGTTTTCATCAAGTCAAACTATTAAGTGGCTTAAATTTATTAACAGCAGAGCCATGAGGAATAATGATTCATTTCTCTTGGTGCGCGTTCCCTAGGTCAACGATGAAACCTTGAACAGGGTAGCCTTTATAGTTGGCAGTCTGTGAGTCATAGGTTTAAGTCTTTTTAATAAGGCTACCCTGTTCTACGGTAACTTCCTGCGTCGGGAAACCCGACCGGGGTCGCACCGCGTGGGTCTTGGTCACGATAGCAAATATGGTGATAACACAATAGAATCAACTATTTAAAGTTACCGTAACAGAGTGTTTGAAGTTACCGTAGAACAGGGTCGCCTTATCACAAAGACTCAACCCTTTTATGCTAAACCGTTTCCCCCATAAAGGCGACCCTGTTGAAGGTTTCGTCTCCGGCCTTTATAGCGACAGGTTATGGGTAATACTTTTAAGTTATATGAAATAAGGCTCCCCTCTCCAAGGTTTATGTCTGAGAAATGCAAGACGCACCGTTCGCGTAGCGTGGCCGAAAGGCCAAGGTTCCCTAACACCACCACCCTATAGTTGGAGAGTAACCCAAGACTTTTTCCCAAAACAGCTGTTTGCTCATCAAAATTACTGCTGCCTTTTTTATCCAAGAACTCCGATGTAAATCGGCCAGGCACGATGATCATAGATCACGCTAACCATCAAGATATTAATCACCCCCCAACTGGTGCGGTCATACGCCAAATATATCCTATCGTTCGGCTTAAACATCTCTTCTACCAGAGCACTTACACAGGGAAACCAGATTGAAACGATATTGAACTGGTAATTTCTGAAGGGCGACTCTCAAACAAAATAGCTAACGGCAGGGCTTCAGCTAACACTTCTAGTTTGACATGTCTGAGCAATTGTAGGCTGGCAACGACTAAGGTCAGGAACAAATACCTGGTGTAATGCAGCTTATTTTTTCGGTGCGTAGTTTCGAGGTTTCCTCGAAATGCAAGACGCACCGTAGGATTTTATGGTATGGCGCACGCTATCATTTTTGGTAGATAGGTCAGGGTTACTATATTTGACCTATCTTTTTTTTGCTTCATCTGCTGTATCCCTTGCTAAACAATGGCTATACCCGCTCTGTCCCCCCGTCAGGTATTTCTATAAATTATATTTTATTTTTAGTCTTCCATCATTTTGACATAATTAAAATTTTAATCTTTTTGGGGAACTATTAATTAATAGTAATTTGAGTTAATTAGACTAAGAGCTGATTTGTAAAGTAAATCTTAAGAAGTCTGAAAGCCTTGCTATGATTGTCTTTTGGGTATTAAATAGTTCAATTGTTCTATTTGAGCGCAAGCCTTATCCTACAAGGATTACAGCGAGTTTACGAATCAGCTCTAATAAGCGATTTGGCTATCACTACTTATTTAGACAGCTTACACCCTGTTAAATCCTCAATACATAATCTTGGTCATTTGTCAAAAAAAATTAGATGCGTTTGCCCTGGCCATCACTACATGTTTATCACTACCTCCGGATAATTGCCCACACTTACGATATCCAGACAAAATCTTTCTCCCCCTGCTCTCCTGCTGCCCTGCTCCCCCTGCTCTCCTGACCAGGAAGTAGGTTATTCAACCGGATTTGATAGTATTCTGTTTCTCTAGGAGCATTCAACGAATTGTTAAGAATACAGCCCAGTAAAAATAAATGGTTTTACCGAGTTTTACAGAAGCAGATTATACCAAATACGGCTGGTAAATCTACCATTACCGATAAATAAGCTATGGATGATGGCAGCCATGAAAAATTAATGATCAGCCAGGGAAATAAAGATGTGATAAAAGCGGAGTCGGTATTCAGCAAAGATTTTGCAAAATTTTTGTTCAAGATGTTTATTGATGGAAAATATTGGGCAACAATAAGGACATGGCTCGATTTGAACCAATAAAAGGCTATCTATACCTTGTTGACTGTTGAGTGTTTACTGTTAAACGTTAACTATTGACTGCCCTCGAGATCGTCATTTCTTCGTTAAATACAGAGAATTAGAATCTGTCAAAACCGAATATTTGCGGAAAATTCGGTTCCCCTGCTCTGCTGCTCTGCCCCCCTCAGTCTAAATCAAGAATCAAACAGCTCTGCCGATCTTCGGGGGTAATGGGGGGAGCAACTGTTGACAGTCAACGGTTAAAACTCAACAGTGAACCAAACTATACAGGTTACATCTTCATTGGTTAACACTCAACAGTCAAGCAAACTATACAGGTTACATCTTCATTAACGTCTTATTAACACGAAAAACCAATGATTCGTTACCGACATAAGAAAATTAGCATTTTATTTGGCAGTCTCTTAATGGTTGGGGCATGGTGGTTACCTGCTCAAGCTAAACAGACCACTAATTCAGTCTTAGAGAAAGCAATTACAACTGAGGATCCAACTATTCCGATTGAGGAGCTAGAGCTAATGCTCAAGCCCTTGACATTAGATGAGCTGGAGGGTGAAGCTAAAGCGTGGATGTTCTTGCTTAAAACTAAAGTTAAAGAACTTAGCGATGCTGAAATTGCTGTCAAGCGCAAAAATCGAGAGCTTCAACAAACTAAAGAAGCTGTTGATGCCCTAGAAGATGCCAAAGAGGCTCTTGAGGAAGCGACAGACACTAAGGAAAAAATAGAGACTGAGGGATCGGCTGAGGATCGCCTTAAAGCTTTAAAAGCTGCTGAAGAGGCACAGGAAGCTCTCGAAAAAGCTCAAGAGTCAGTAGAAGAAGCAGTTAAAGAAGAGGAAAAGACCCAGCATGATAAAACCTTGCAAGGGGCAATTGATAAAGCAGTTGAAAGTACTGAAAAGGAAAAAGATAAAGCAAAAACTTCAAACGAGGATGTTGCTAAGGTTCAAGAAAAGATTGGGACAATTAGCAACAAAATCGTTACTGATGAACAAGAGCAGAAAAAGACTGAACAGGGACTTGACAAAGCCAAACAAGACCTAGAAGAAGCGGTGGAAGCGAAGACCGAAGTTAAAAAGCAAGTTCTGGTCAACATGACCACACTGCGAGAGGAACGCACTGCTTTAAGCGATCGCTTTGAGGTGGTACTTGAAGAGCTGGAAACTAAAGGCGGTGATGTCGAGTTGTACAACAAATACATCGATGCAATCAGTGGGATTAAGGTTGACGTAACCGACACTCAAGGAACCTGGATTACCATCGTCGGCTGGCTCCAGTCTAAAGAAGGAGGTCTGCGCTGGGCGAATAACATTGGCAAATTTTTAGGAATTGTCGCTGGCTTTAGCATCCTCTCCCTGATTGTAGGGACAGTCCTCGAGAAATCTTTGTGGATGTTCCCGAATATGTCAGCTATGCTCCGTCAGTTCGTGGTTAGGATAACCCGTCAAGGATTATTTGTGGTGGGTATTATTTTAGGTATCACTGCCCTAGAGGTCAGTATTGGTCCACTGATGGCTATGATTGGAGCTGCTGGTTTTGTGGTAGCGTTTGCGTTCCAAAATACCCTCGGTAACTTTGCCAATGGGTTAATGATCTTGCTCTATAAACCTTTCGACGTGGGCGATATGATTGAAGTAGCTGGGGTAAAAGGTACGGTTAAGGATGTCAACTTAGTTTGCACCACAATCAAGACTTATGAAAATAAAATCATTATTATCCCGAACAACTCAATCTGGGGTAACGTTATTGAGAACGAAACCAGTAGCCCCGTCCGCGCTATGTTCCTCACGGTAAGGATCAGCTACAGCAATAGTATTACTCAAGCGATCCAAGTTCTTAAGGATATTGCCAACTCTCATCCTTTAGTATTGGAAGACCCTGCACCTTGGATCGACACTGGGGAATTGGCTGAATATGCTGTTAACATTTGGTTTATGGCCTATACTAAGAAACAGGATTACTGGACAGCCTATTGTGAGATCAGCCGAATTATAAAAGAAAGATTTGAACAAGAGGGGATTGTGATCCCACTGCCGAAGCAGGAAATATACATCAACGAAGCTATCGCTAAGCAAGAGGGGAGTGGGGCAAAAACCTTTAAAGGCAATGACCTTACCCTAGACGGAAGTCATGGCCAGATAGCAACTTCAAAGCCCCATAGCTCTTTCCCCAACGGTAAGACAGCTTGAATCTGTAGACTAATCTGTAGAGGGTGATAGAATGCTTGCGCTCTCAATCAGGCGTCCAACATCCTAATTGGCGTTGCGTCAGTCTTCGAATGAATAGGAGTAGAGTGGGCATCCTGCCCGCCCGAAAAGATCCGGTGCGCTTTCCGCATCTAATTATTACAGGACTTACGCAACTGGCACAGTGGGTAGCTTAAATATAGTACTAATGTACTATATTTAAGCTACCTCTGTCATCAGCCCTTTTTCAGATTAGTAATAATAATTAATGGTCGTTCGTTTTTTCAATTTTCTGATCAAATCAGAGGATGGTGCCTTAAAAAATTCAGTTATTGATGAAATTTACTAAACTTAACTATTGTCAATACTTATTAAGTAGCCACCTCAATTATACTCTCACCAATTTAGCCTAACATTTAGGGCGTGTCATCAATTAAGCCAGATAACGGTAGCAGCCAGATAAATTGCGGATAGAAAGTTTATTGCCCCTTTATCATAGCGTGTGGCAATCGCTCGATATTGCTTGAGTTGGGCAAAGAAGTTT
>NZ_JAAHHC010000083.1:0-18303 GCF_010672265.1 Moorena sp. SIO3A2 | reverse complement strand
CCAAAGAAATTAATGACCAGAACATTACTGTATACCTCCTCAGTAATATTGGGGGAGTTTACAGCAATTGGGGAAAGTACAGCCAAGCCCTAGATTACTACCAGCAAATCTTAACTATTAGCAAAAGTTTAAACGATTCCATCAAAATTGCGACTATACTCAACAACATTGGCTGGATATATGACGAATACGGGAAGTATAGTCAAGCTCTAGACTATTATCAGCAAGCTTTAGCTATTTCTAAAGACATAGGTGATCGCTCAGGGGAAGCTACTAATTTCAATAATATTGGGCAGGTTTACTCTCTTCAGGGTGAGTATGACCGAGCCAATGAATACTACCAGCAAGCTTTAGCTATTTCTCAAGAAATTGGGGATCGCTCAGTGGAAGGTACTACCCTCAATAATATTGGGAATTTTTACGATAGTCAGGGTGAGTATGACCGAGCCAATGAATACTTCCAGCAATCTCTAGCTATTTCTCAAGAAATTGGGGATCGCTCAGGGGAAGGTACTACCCTCAATAATATTGGGAATGTTTACCATAGTCAGGGTGAGTATGACCTAGCAAAAGAATACTACCAGCAATCTCTAGGGATTCGTCAAGAGTTGGGGGATCGCTCAGGGGAAGGTACTACCCTCAATAATATTGGGAATGTTTACAATAGTCAGGGTGAGTATGCTCAAGCCAAAAAATACTTCCAGCAATCTCTAACTATTTCCCAAGACATTGGCGTACGCTCCCTACAAGCCATTACTCTAGGCAACATCGGAATAGTTTACATTAGCTGGGGAGACTATGCCAAAGCCTTAAAGTATGATCAGCAATCTCTAGGAATTAAGCAAGAGATTGGTGACAAGGGAGGAGTTGGCCTGACTCTTAACAATATCGGAACAGTTTATAGTTACCAAGGGGAGTATAGCCAAGCTCTAGACTATTATCAGCAAAGCTTGGCTATTCAACAAGAAATAGGCGTACGTTATGCAGAAGCTGCTACCCTAGGCAACATCGGAACAATTTACAGTTACTGGGGAAAGTATCCCAAAGCCCTAGAATATCATCAAAAATCCCTAGCCATTCGTCAAGACATTGGTGACCAGCACGGTATTGGCACCACCTATAACTATATGGGGCTGAATTATCTGGATTTGGGAGATTATCCCCAAGCCTTGGACTACTTCAACCAAGCTAATGCCATTTTTACCAAAATTGGGGATAAGGAAGGGATTGCAGAAACCCTGACTAACATCGGAACAGTTTACCAAAAACAAAAACAATACCCCAAGTCTCTCCAATTCTATCAGCAATCTTTAGCTATTTCTCAACAGATTGGTAATCGCCTAGATCAAGGTCACACCCTGACTACTATCGGAATAGTTTATGAAAAACTGGGAGAGTATACTAAAGCCAATGACTATCATCAACAAGCCTTAGGGATTAATCAAACAATTGGGGTAAAATCTGGGATTAGCTCTACCTTGTACAATATGGGAATAGTTTACACTAACCTAGGAAACTATCCCCAGGCTTTAGCAGCTTATCAACAAGCCTTAGCCCTTTCCAGAACCCTTGGCACTCGCTTAACGGAAGGGAAAATTCTGGCTGGTATCGGTAGCTTGTATGATAGCCAAAACCAATCGGAATTAGCGATTACCTTCTTTAAACAATCGGTTAATGTCCGAGAAGGGATCCGCAAAGACTTAAAAGTTCTGCCCATTGAACAACAACAATCCTTTACCAACACTGTTGCTGAGGACTATCGCCGCTTGGCTGATTTATTGACCCAACAAAATCGCAACCTAGAAGCCCTACGGGTGCTGGATTTACTGAAAGTGCAGGAGTTGCAGGATTACCTGAGTAATGTGCGAGGGGATGATAACACCGTTGATGGCATTACCGAACTAACTGAAGAACAGGAAATCCTCAAAGGAACTCAACCAATTATCGACCAAGCCATTGCCCTGGGTCAAGAACTCAGTGAACTGCAAACTATTCCTAACCATAAGCGCACCCAAACCCAGCAACAGCGAATCATTCAACTTAGAAAAAATCAAGCCCAGCTCACCAAAGACTTTCAAAATTTCCTGAAGAGTCCAGAGGTAGAAGCTCGCTTGGCAAAATTGAGGGAAACTACAGAAGCAGAAAACTTAGACCTAAAGAAGTACGCTAAACGATTACAAGAACAACTCCAGCAATTGGAACAGGATGCAGTTATTCTCTATCCCCTAGTATTAGATGACCGCTTGGAATTAGTCCTAGTCACTCCTTATGCTCCCCCGATTCGCCGCACGGTTAAGGTAAAACAAAAAGACCTGGAAAGAGCGATTAAAAACTTCCGCAGACTCCTGGCAAATCCGGCTCGTAATGCCAGAACTCCCGCTGAGCAACTGTACGACTGGCTAATTAAACCGATTGAAGCTGACTTAGCCAAGGCTAATGCCAAAACTATTATTTATGCACCTGATGGCAAATTGCGCTATATTCCCCTAGGGGCACTGTATGATGGCGAGCAATGGTTAATTGAGCGGTTGAGAGTTAATCAGATTACTGCTCTGAGCCTAACATCCCTAGATAATAAACCGACACCACAGTTAGACGTGTTTGCGGCTGCGGTCACGAAAGCCCATACTATTCCGGTAGGGGATAAACGGCATAACTTGGCTGCTTTAACCTTTACCCAACCAGAAGTAGAGCGTCTGGCAGAAACCTTTCCCAACACTACAACTTTCATCGATAAACAATTTCATGGGGAGACGATTTATCAGATGAATGACTATTCCGTAGTGCATCTAGCCACCCACGCTCTGTTCGACAAAACTAAACAAGATTCATTTATTCTGTTTGGTGATGGCAGTCATGTTACCCTGACTGAGGTAGAAGAAAAATGGGATTTGTCTAATGTAGATTTAGTGGTGCTCAGTGCCTGTCAAACGGGCTTAGGGGGAGAATTGGGGGATGGCAAAGAAATCCTGGGTTTTGGTTATCTGATGCAAAATGCTGGTGCCGATGCTGCGATCGCATCCCTGTGGACAGTGGATGACCAGGGTACCCAAGCCTTGATGAATAAATTTTATGAGGTCCTGAAACAGGGGAACGTTACTAAAGCCGAAGCCCTCCGACAAGCTCAAATTGCTTTAATTACCAAAGTAGAGTATGGTTTGGAGCATCCCTTTTATTGGGCACCGTTTATTTTAATTGGGAATGGATTATAGCAGTTTTTAATTGGGTGAGGTATAGCAGAAGTCAGAAGTCAGAAGTCAGAAGTTAAACTCAAGCCAAACTGTAGTTTGAGACTTTTGTCATGTCCTAATTACCCTGGCGACTGCTATACTTACGCCCTTTAGGTTCCTATTTGGTTGAACTGATACAGAAAAAGCCTAGACCCAAAAGCTACCCTCTCATGGATCAGGCTTTTTCTTGTGTCCTCAAGGCCAATCTTCCTGGTTGATTTGGCTTATTTCAGTTTGCCTAAATTCCAGGTCTAATCAAAAGGTGTAATGGGAATATAAACCAACTCTGCCCCCAAGAACTCTTCTGCACTGGGAGCACGAACCCCCTTCGCACCCTTCTGCTTAAGTTGCAACACTAAAGACACTTTTCCATCCTTCAAAACCCTCTCCGGCAGGGGAATCGTGTAAACTCCCGAAGGCTGGCCTGGCCTCACCCCAAAAGGAGAAACCGTCCCTAGAATTCTACCATCCATCGACCGCACCACAATACTGGAACGGCGAGGTAGAACCCCCGCAGAGATCCTTACTCTGACTGCCTCATCGTGAGCTGGAGTGCGGGGCAACGCCAAGGTCACCTGCCCCGCCAAATCAGCAGCGTGGGAATATTGAATCCCTCCCCCAAGAAACAGACATAGACTGGCAAAAATTACTAAAGTAAAGCGCTTCAGCATCATTTCCATAACAGTAGTGTCCTAGAAGATTTTGATATTCACAGATTCAAGGGTTGCCTCTAAGGAATCCCACCTGATCCTCTTGCTATCCGGCACAAGGCCGACTTGTAAAGGTTGATCTATATCTAGATCTAGTTTCTTCTTCTTAGCCAAAGCCTTCAATGCACGAGTCAGTGGAAGGGTGAAGGTTACAGGACCGCTGTGGTGGAGTGTGCCGAACAACTCCAACGCTCCTACAAGGTGAGTTTTATATAACCCAATCCTGTCTTGTCCTTCTGGGGAATTGACTAAAACGTTAAATCTAACATCCCGCAAATTGGCTGGAACGTTAATTGTAATTTCAGCAACAATACTTGTAATTTCAGGAACAATACTGGATCCATTGCTGCTTGCCACAGCGGCTTTAAGGATCTCCTGAGGAACTTTAACATTCCTCTTGGATAACTGCTTGAAGTTCAACGAGCGACTGATTTTTTCACCAGAAAAGACTATTGGCTCGGTCCTGACCTTCTGGTATGCTGAAAGCAGGTCCTCACCAGAGCCAGGCTGATAGAAATAATTGAAGTCGCCAATCGTAGCATAATCCCCCGCCGTATTTGCCTGAACTTGATTACCATTCTCATCAATGAAAAACAGGAAGGGTTCTGCTTGCCATTTGGCTAGTTTTTCACCTTTAGGTAGGGTCGGAAAACCCAAATTTTCTTGCTTACGGGTCCACACATCCCATAGTCGATCTATATTGCAATGATGCATGAAGAAAATCGGATCGACAGGGGACAGAAATTCCTCCATGAAACCACCGATGTTGTTGTGGACGAGGTTATGGGGTTGACCCTCAAGAACGGCGAAACTAGTCTCTTGGCTATTATGGCACTCGGCGACAGCACTACCGAACTCTATGAAATTGCTGGGAGCAAGAGCTTCTTTAATAGTATCTTTTGAGACTGCTATACTGGTGTGATAGTCGAAATCAGAGCACAGCTCGGTTAGCGCACGAGCATAGTCGTCAGGGTAGAACATCGGAGCCTTTGGGTTTTCTATAGCTTGCCAAACATCATCAATTGAGCAGTATCTACGCAATTTCTGTTGACATAATTGATCTGTAGATAGGGAGTTCCAAAAATCACTCATGGGATCTTGGAACTGTTGCTTAAAAGTTTCGTAGCTGGAAATAAAGGCTTCATGGGAGGGATTAAGTACCCCCTCAAAAAAGACCTCTGGAATAGAGGGTTGCTCAGTCCAATCCCAATAGGGCAAAGCAAAATTGGGGTCGCCACTGAGTTTGCGGCAGGTTTTCTCAAACCAACCAAGATAGCCTCGGTGCCAGGGCAGGAACCACCAGTTGCCGTGGGGGCAATCGAGGATATGAATAAAGGCGTTGCGGTACCAGTTTCGAGGATCGGAGGGCGGCAGCTCCAACATTGCTTTGATTGCTTTTTTATAACTCTTCAGGGGTGCTGATGGATCTGATAAGTTGCGGCGGATATAGGTGGTTGTTTGGGCAGAGGCCTGTCCTATGGGCAATGTTGATGCCAAGAGGATACTGCCTGTACCAACAAGAAAACTTCTGCGGGAAAGTCCTGTTAAATCTTTGTTATCTGTCATGACTCTAATGAGATAGTTACAAGTGAATGACAAGTTGTCATTTGACATCTTGTAATAATACTACTATATATAGCAATTTCATATGAGTCATAAAATATAGTGGCCTTAGCCAACGCTATAACCCAAGCCCTGCAATAATTTCAGATTTTGCCGATTTTACAACTGATTTATAATTGCTATGTGTAGGTATCGGGCGAGCAGCTTGTACGCACCATGGAAACTAGGAATTCTTAATCAGGGGGGGACACAACCGTTGCTCATTTAACTCCTTATCCCCCCATCTCCCCACACCTGGGATCACCTCCCACACTTCCCTCTCTTACCCCGACTCCCTAATCCCTCTGTTAACCTAGAAGACAGAGCTGATGGGAGGTTAAGGGATGCCGTCAATCTTTCCCGGTATGGATCCGTATTTAGAGCATCCGGATTTATGGCCAGAAGTACATCATTGGTTGATTAGTTTAATTGCTGAGTCTTTAATTCCTCAGGTACGTCCGAAGTATAAAGTAGCTATTGAAAAGCGAATTTATCAGGTTAATAAAAGTAACCAAGATGACGTCTTATTAGTGGGAATTCCTGATGTTACTGTTAAACGTCAACCGAATACTGAAGATTCTTCCAGCTCTAAGGTTGCTGTTGCGTCACCAACCACAAAACCAGTAACAGTAATGGTTCCTATGCCTGAACAAATCAAGCAAGGGTATTTGGAAGTAAGAGATATGACTACCGGTGCTGTGGTAACCGCTATCGAAGTTTTATCTCCAGTAAATAAGCGCTCTGGTGAAGGGAGAGAAACTTACCTAAAAAAACGCCAACGGGTGTTAGGAAGCTTGACCAATTTAGTGGAAATCGATTTGCTCAGAGGCTGGAAACCAATGCCACTCTTAGATAATACTATCGATAGCGATTATCGTGTTTTGGTTAGTCGAGAGGAGCATCGTCCACGAGGCGAATTGTATACTTATAATCTCCCAGAGCAGCTACCAGCTTTTTCCCTACCATTACGTCCAGAAGATTCTGAAGCGATAGTAGATTTACAAGCTATAATTAATAGCGTTTATGAGCGAGGGGGTTATGATTATCAACTCGATTATGACCAAGAGCCAGTACCAGCTTTATCAGAAACAAATCGGATATGGGCTAAGGAATTGTTGAAAACTGCTATATAGCAATTTTCATAGTTATCAGGTACAGATAATTTTTTCTAAATTCCTAATTCTAAATTCGCGCATTCTACTTGGTGGTGCGTTACGGGGCGGGCTATTCTAATACTGGCGACGAAGTGGAAAATTAGGGCAAGCCCGCCCCTAACACACCCTACACATCTGTTGCTAAATTCCCAATTCGCGCATTCTACTTGGTGGTGCGTTACGGGGCGGGCTATTCTAATACTGGCGACGAAGTGGAAAATTAGGGCAAGCCCGCCCCTAACACACCCTACACATCTGTTGCCCCGACTCCCGATTCCCGATTCCCGATTCCCGACTCCCGATTCCCGATTCCCGACTCCCGATTCCCGATTCCCCAATTCTAAATTCTAAATTCTAAATTCTAAATTCAATAAATCATCCAACTCAGCATAATCCGGCAACCTAGTATCAATTGGCTGACCCTGACGCAAGATAATTCGGTCATGCTGGGGACGGGACAAAAGTTCACTGAAATGGCGTCCCTTAAACAAAATCAAATCTGCCGGGAGTCCCACTCCAATCCTACCCATGTCAGGTAAACCCATTAAATCAGCGGCTGTCTTGGTTACTGCACAAGGCCAATCACCGATGGGCATATCTAAATGGGCAATCCTTACGGCTTGGGTAAAGACTTCTAATACATCATGATCCCCAAATCCATAAAAGGGGTCTCGACAATTATCACTAGCCAAGGTTACCGGAATACCCTGTTGTTTAATTTCATGGAGCCTGGTGACTCCCCGCCAAAAGGGTGTACAGTTAGCCTGTCGATCTTGTAGATAAAGATTGCACATGGGTAAGCTAACAATAGCAATTCCTGCTGCTTTGACCAACTTGAGAGTTTCCGCAACCTCGTCTAAGGGTTGCATGGCCAAACTGCAACAGTGACCACAAATAATTTTTCCGGTAAACTGATGACGAATCGCAGCTTGGGCAATCTTTCGTAAGCAATGGGAATCGGGATTACCGTTTTCATCAGCATGGAAATCTAGGTTGAGGTTTCTCTCCTTAGCTAAGGAAAAAACCCTATCGAGTTGAGCCTCCAGGTCTTGGTTGCTATAGGCTACTCCCCCAAGTATGCCTCCGACTTCAGCAATTTTGTCGGCTAAGGTCATGCCAGCGGGAGTTTGATAATAATCTAGAGTAACTAGAGACACCGCTTGTAGGGTAATTCTGTCAAGCCATTCTTTCTGGAGGGTTTGGAAAACGCCTAGGCTAATGGCAGCTTGTTCGCCGACCGAGTCAATGTGGGTGCGGATAGCTTTGGTCCCATGAGCATAGCTACATTTGATTCCAAATTCCATGCGCCGATATAAATCTGACCGTTGCCAATAGGTTTGGGCATCAGCATCTCCGGTCAGACAGGCACTATTAAAAGTACCATCAGGGTTGGGAGACCGTTCCCAAATATGACCTTTATCCAGATGGGTGTGTATATCTAGAAAACAGGGCCATACTTGTCCTTGCCGGAGATTTATACTGGGGATGTCACTAGGTATGTTACTGGTATCTGTGCTAGCTTCAACACTGTTTGCGATACTGTTTTCGGTACTGTTTGCGATCGCGTAGCGGCTCTTTTCGACCATCGTGTTTTGCTGCCCTTTGGGAACAATCGCCTTTGAAACTATTGCACCAATGGCTCCCTGATTAATTTCAATATCAACTAAGCACAAACCCTGCTCGTTGCGGACGCAAACGTTGCTGTTTTCCAGTAGGCAAAATGGTACGTAGGCATTTGTGAGCCAGTATCGTTCGGCGTTGGGAATCATTAGGGAGTCGGGAGTCGGGAGTCGGGAGTCGGGAGTCGGGAGTCGGGAGTCGGGAGTCGGGAGTCGGGAGTCGGGAGTCGGGAGTGGCCTATGGGAAAATTGAATGTACCTCATAAGTATCATAAACAGTATCATAAACGCGCAGTCGATCATCAAACCCAATCCTGATTTCTGATCACACCAAGAAATCCTCTGCTGTTCTAATCTTCCTTTATCCGAAGTTCCCGATTCCCGATTCCCGATTCCCGATTCCCAATTCTAAATTCTAAATTCTAAATTCTAAATTCTAAATTCTAAATTCTAACTTCTAACTTCTAACTTCTAACTTACCGATTCCCCATCTCCCCATCTCCCCATCTCCCCACACTTAGAGTCTCTAACCAGGCTTCAGTAGCTTCGGGATTTAAAGGCTTAGAAAACCAATACCCCTGTCCATATTGACAACGCCAATCACAAAGCTGTGCCAATTGCTTTTCAGTTTCCACTCCCTCTGCTACTACATCTATGCCGAGGTCGTTTGCCAACTTTACCATCCACCGCAAAATTTCCCCATGTTTGTGATCATCACTCATACCTTTTACAAAAGAGCGGTCAATTTTTAATATATCTATCGGTAAATTTGGCAAGTAACTTAAGACAGAATAACCAGTCCCAAAATCATCAATGCACAACTGAATCTGTCGCTGTTTGAGTTTCTCCAACAGAACCACTGCAGTGGTTTCCAGCAGTAAACTTTCTGTGATCTCTAGTTTCAAACTCTGGGCATCGAGACCAGAATCCCACAAAATTGTGTCGATTTTACCGATTAGATCCGGTTGGGATAATTGTAAGCTGGAGATGTTAACGCTGATCGTTAAATCCTGATATTGGGGAAACTGTTGTTGCCACTGCCACATTTGTTGGCAAGCCTGGCGTAGTACCCACCAACCCAGTGGCACAATCAGCTTTGTTTCTTCTGCCACTGGAATGAACTCTGCTGGCAACAGCAGTCCCCGTTCGGGATGCTCCCACCGCACCAGTGCCTCAAAGCCAGCCAGCTTATGGGTTTCAAGAGACACAATTGGCTGGTAATAAAGCCGCAATTCTTCGCGCTTAATACCCAAGCGTAAACTATCTTCTAACTCCAACCGCTCTATACTCCGGGTGCGCATGGCAGGGGTAAACAGCTTATAGCCAGTGTTACTCTCCATTTTGGCTCGATAAAGAGCTAGACTGGCGTTGTCAAGAAAAGCAGAGGCTTGGTAATCATCCCTGTCATTGCTAGCAATTCCAATATTGGCACTCAAAAAAATCTCATGGTCATCAATCGAAAAAGGCGTCCGCAGGCTAGTGCCAATCTGTTCTGCTACCAAGGTAGCTTCACTGACATCGTTAATGTCTTTGAGTAAGATAGCTAATTCATCTTCGGACCACCGCGCCACGGTATAGTTAACGGTATAGTTAACGGTAGAATTCAGGGCATCAGTCAAGCGAGAATCAAAAGCCTTTAGCAATTTTGCTCCCACCTGCCGTCCCATACTAAACTGAATGACTTTAAAACGTTCCAAAGCCACCAATAAGACGGCGAATCGATAACCCTTATACCACTTTGACCTCTGGATTACTTGCCTCAACCGTCTCCTAAAACTATCTGCGTTGAGCCAGGGAATCAGGAGGTCATTAAAGGTAGAATCCTGAAACCTTTGTACAGGTTGCTGATCTTGCTGATCATTGTTACTTCTAGCGAACACCTACTTTCTCTATCACCCTGAATTAGCTCAATTGAGTTACTCATTGATAATTGAGCCAAAAAGGAAACCCAAAAGGAAACCCAAAAGGCAAAAGCTGTGGTATAGTTAACCTTTTACCCTATTCTTTAAGCTCAATTTTGTTAATGGTTGTTAACGATGAACATCCTTACTGATGGTTTGACTAAGCAAATCAATAACGCTGTTTGGGGTCATCCTAAGTTGCGGTTATACCGTTTAAATCAGAGGTGGGACTGTTGAATGTTGAGTGAATGTGGACGATAAACAAGCAACGGCCAACTGTCGAAAACCCAACTTCAAGAGAACGCTAGCCACCGTGGAGCACTACCGTGGATCAGTGATGGAACATCTTAGTTAACCATTAGTTAACTAGATTAGTTAACTAGGGAAAACAAAATAGAGCATGGACTAGGGGTAAATCCCATGCCCTATTCTTGGATGCCCACAATTACGAGGTAGTTTTAACTGTTACCCTTTAACCCGTATAGGTAGTTTTTAGATGGCTTAATTGCTTAAGCCTGGTTGACTAGGGAAGCTGATCCCCCTTGAAGTAGGTAGCCAGCGATCGGCTATTGATCGCTGGCTTGGTGTTAACCCTAAAGGACGATTTGCGATCCCTGACTTTAAGGTAAATCGGCAATGTGGCTTTGTCTGTGAGAAAAAGTAATAAATAATTCTAATTGATTACATAATAAAAAGTAATGAGTGTTGAAGAAGCATTGGCGATGGTGGATACGGTCATCAAACCCGAACGCTTAAACGCAGTTCAAGAACTGGTGCTCCGCCAATGTTGGTCAGGACAAACTTATCAAGAGATTGCTGAGGGGTCTGGTTACGACGCCGATTACATTCGGGTGGTTGGCTCCCGCTTATGGCATATCCTGTCAGAGGTGTTTGGAGAGAAGATCACAAAAAATAACATTCGTTCTGTGATCAGGGACCGATTACGAGAGGTCGAGCTTCAGGAGTTGCCAGAGGTCGAGCTGGAATTACCTACAGAGTTCGAATTACCTAGAGGTGTGGTCCCTCTCAATTCTTCTTTTTATATCGAGCGTCCCCCCAATGACTCTCTATGTTACGAAACAGTGTTGCAGCCAGGGGCATTAATCCGAATTAAAGCCCCTAGACAGATGGGTAAAACCTCCCTGATGGTGAGGATTCTTGATCACGCTAGAGCATCTGGCTTCCGCACAGTCGCTCTGAGCTTGCAGCAAGCTGATGCCAATGTCTTTACGGATTTAGAACGATTTTTACAATGGTTCTGTGCCACAGTCACTCGTAGCCTAGAATTACCAAATCGACTAAATGATTATTGGGATGATATCTTTGGCAGCAGTGGTAATACCACAGATTACTTCGAGAATTATCTATTAAAAGAAATAGATACACCGATGGTATTGGCATTAGATGAGGTCAACCTGTTGTTTAATTACCCTGCTATTGCCACGGATTTCCTCGGTTTGCTGCGAGCTTGGTATGAAAAAGCCAAATACGGTGTAACTGGTAGCACAATTTGGCAAAAACTGCGCTTAATTATTATACATTCTACTGACGTTTATATTGCCTTACATATCCACCAATCGCCGTTTAATGTGGGATTATCCATTGAATTGCCAGAGTTTACCAAGGCCCAAGTGCAAGAATTAGCCCGTCGCCACGGAATCGATTGGGGTACTGATGATTCGAGGGTCGATCACGTATCTTTAATTATGGCTAAAGTAGGAGGAAATCCTTGTCTTTTAAGGGTAGCGTTATATCATCTTAGGCGCGGTGACGTTACCTTTGAAGAGTTATTGAATTCAGCAGCAAGGGAATCGGGGATTTATCATGATGACCTTCGACGACAATGGTGGAATCTACAACAATATCCACAACTGGTCGCAGCCTATGGAAAAGTAGTGATGTCATCCCAGCCAGTGGAATTAGAGCAAAAGCTAGCCTTTAAGTTGCAAAGTTTAGGATTAGTACAGCTCCACAAACAGGGGGCTGTACCTAGTTGTGATTTGTATCGTCAGTACTTTAGTACTCACCTGGGCTAAAACCCATGGATGCCTGGAAGTTATGAAAAAGCACAACTATCAAGTTGGCGGGAGTTTACCCCCTGATACCCCCTGCTATGTGCGTCGTAAAGCAGATCAGGATTTGTATCAGGCTCTGGTAGCCGGTGAGTTTTGCTATGTCCTTACCTCCAGGCAAATGGGTAAGTCTTCTTTGAGGGTGCAAACTACTCACCGATTACAAGGAATAGGCATCCACTGTGGAATCGTTGATTTGACGGAAATTGGTACCCAAGATTTGACAGCAGACCAGTGGTATGCTAGCATAATACGCTGTCTTGTCAGCAGCTTCAACCTCCAGGTCAATTTACGAGCTTGGTGGCGCTCACGCTCTGATCTATCCCCAGTCAAGCGTCTGAGTGATTTTATTGAGGAGGTGCTACTGGCAGAGGTTGAGGGAAATTTGGTGATCTTTATTGATGAAATCGATAGCATTCTGGGTTTATCGTTTCCGATTGAAGATTTTTTTGCCCTGATCCGAGCCTGCTACAACAAGCGCACAGAAAACCAAGCCTACCAACGCCTCAGTTTTGTCTTGTTAGGGGTAGCCACTCCCTCGGATTTGATCGTAGATAAGCAACGCACTCCGTTTAATATCGGACGGGGGATTGAGTTATGTGGATTTACTCTGGAAGAAGCCAAACCCCTAGGGCTAGGATTTAACGGAATGGTTAGCAATCCCAAAGCCTTACTTAGGGAAATCTTGGGGTTTACGGGAGGACAGCCTTTACTGACTCAAAAGCTATGTCAGCTGATTCTAGAGGATATAGAGAATGGTACTGTCAATGGCAAATCCCTTGAGTCTCTTGTGGATAGGCGGATTATCGACAACTGGGAAGTCCAAGATGAACCAGAGCATCTCAGGACCATACGCGATCGCATTCTCAGTAATGAGCAACGGGCTGGGCGGTTATTAGGACTTTATCAGCAAATTCTGCAACAGGGAGCAGTAGCAGCAGATGACAGTTGGGAACAAATGGAATTGCTACTGTCGGGATTAGTGGTCAAGACTGAGGGCAAGGTTAAGGTCCGCAACCCCATTTATGCTGCTGTTTTCAACTGTGATTGGGTCAGCAAGCAACTATCAAATCTTCGTCCCTATGCTACAAGTCTAAGAGCTTGGTTCAATGGTGATTGTCAGGATGAATCGAGACTATTGCCTGGTCAAGCCTTACTCGATGCCCTAGCTTGGGCAGATGCCCGTAGCCATCAAGGCTTGGAACAAACTGCAACAGTTAGCTGGGGCAAAGGCAAATACCCAGACTCAAGTTGAGAAAGTTGAGAAAATGCTCTGGCGAATCATTAGACCTTCTAGCAGCGATGCAGAGGTCCTTTTTGCTGCATTGCTTGCCTGTTCCTTGAGGAGTAGGATTTACCCCGTCTCTTACTGGCTGGGATTTCACCGAAAAGCGCAAAAAATCAACGTAACCAACCTTGTTCTTACTTACTATTCTAGTTTAACACGATAGCCGGGATAAATCCCGGTACGCTGGCCTTTGGCCACGCTACGCGAACGCCGCCCACTGAATAAATTAAGTGGCTAACTCTCGCTTGATGTTTTTGTGTTTATTATAGCACAAATTTTCAATGATACGCAACATTTTCAGTCCCCAATTCCCCTCCCGCGCTTGTCTTACTGGCAGTGCCAGACGCTGCGCGAACGACTATAACGGGAGTCCCCTTGGGGAAGAATGATGGTACCTTGCTCACTACCCTCACCGCACATCAGGATGAGGTAGAGGGCATCGCCTTCAGCCAAGATGGGGAAATTCTAGCTTCTGCCAGTGCTGATAGTATAGCAGTCGCCAGGGCAGTTAGGACATCGACATTAGTCTCACACCCTTTGTAAGCGATGCAGAGGTGCGACCCGTGGCGAATTTAATTCGCCAAGGTCAAGCGCACCATTACGGTCTTGGGGGTTTCCCCCATGAGCGACTGCATCAAGAAGCGCAAGAGTTTGACTTCTGACAAATGACTTCTGACAAATGACTTCTGCTATAACGTGATTTTGTGGAATGTGGATCAAGTCCTGGATCTTGATCAAGTCCTAACCTATAGTTGTGATTGGCTCCAGGATTATTTGAGCACAAATGCTGAGCTAGAAAAACGCGATCGCACTCTTTGTGATCGGATTAAGCACTTGAAAAGGGAGTAGGGAGCGGGGAGTAGTCGTCAAGAGATCCAAAGAGTGTTTGATATTATGATAAATCAGCAAAATTGTTCATGATATAATTATCAATTATATAGATAATTAAAATTAGATAATTTCAGGATAATTACCCTTAATAAAAATCTCCCCATCTCCCTATATCCCTATCTTACCATCCCCCCACACTCCCGACTCCCTATCTTAATAATGAACAAAATTCCCATCCTCCAACCTGGTAAATCTTATACCTTTAGAAGTTATTTTGATATGGTCGTTGAGCCAGAAGACATTTTGGCGGAATTTGGCTATACCTTGAAGCGAAGCTCTTTGACTTTAGAAAAGTCTACGACAAAACTAGACCGACTTTCTGGTCTTCAATCCAGAATTGAAGAAAGCTTACCCTATGTTAGTTTAACCAGTGAAGCAGCTCGACGGGAATTACTAATCGCTCCGATCTTGCTTGATTTAGTCCACTATACTCAAGCTCAGCTAAGAATCGAATATCCTCTCACTGTAACAGAGTACTTAAAAGGTTATCTAGACTATTATCTTTATACAGATAGTAAACTGCTGGTAATAGAAGCCAAAAATGCTAATATCCAAAGAGGCTTTACCCAACTTGCTGTAGAACTGATTGCTCTCGATCTATGGAGTGACGCTGACCAATTGATTTTACAGGGTGCTGTTTCTACAGGGGATATCTGGCAATTTGGGCTTTTGCACCGAGAGCATAAACAAGTTACTCAAGACCTGAATCTTTACCGTGTTCCAGCTGATTTAGAAGAATTGTTCCGAATTTTGGTAGCTGTTCTTGGGTAAGCGATCAGCGATCAGCGATCAGCGATCAGCTATTAGCTATCAGCTATTAGCTATCAGCTTTGAGTCTGTGGCTGACGGCATCTCAAGTAGCGTGAGCTTTTAGCTCACGGCTGACGGCTGATCGCTGTTCGCGTAGCGTGAGCTTTTAGCTCACGGCTGAATGCTTACGGGAGCAGGGGAGCAGGGGGAGAAAGATTTTGTCTGGATATCGTAAGTGTGGGCAATTATCCGGATTTGATATAAATTAAGATATTTTTAAATATCAACAATCAATTATTTTTAATACTTATTTTTTTTTGTAAAAACTGGATTAAATTAGCATAAAAAAAAAATTTAATAAAATATTTCCTAGATACAAGTTATCTGGCATGGTGAAAAAATCATAATAGCTGAGGGATATATAGCCTTGATAAAGCTATCATCAAAACCAATGCTTATTTAGAATAAAATCAAAAAAATATGGCATATTTTGACTACTGTTCCCTGTTCCCTGTTCCCTGTTCCCTGTTCCCTATTTCCTTGTTATATTAATCCTATGTTTACATCTCAAATAAAAATGCTATACAATATTGATGGTATGCAATTTTACTAATTACAAACGTGGCTATTTTAACAGAATCTGAACCATTTACCCTAATACAGCACCCAATAAAAAAAGAAAGAGAATTAGCATCTCCTGTGCTAAAATGGGCAGGTGGCAAAACGCAGCTTCTGCCACAACTTCGAGAGAGATACTCACCAAAGCTACGCAAGGGAAGTCTGACGACTTATATCGAGCCCTTCGTGGGAGGAGGTGCAGTTTTTTTCGATATTGTCAACAGTTTCGATATCCAGAAAGCTTATCTATTCGATACCAATCCTGAGCTAATTATCCTTTATAAGGTTATCCAACAGGATGTTGAATCACTGATCAAAGAACTGTTAAAGCTTAGTAATACATACCTACCCAAAGATGATCAACGTCGGAAAGCATTATACTACGAATACCGCAAAAAATATAACACCTTTAATAAACAAATAGATGCTAACTCTTACGCTCGGAATTGGAGCAAGCGAGCTGCCATAACGGTTTTTCTGAATAAAACTTGCTTTAACGGTCTGTATCGGGTCAATAGCAAAGGAGAATTTAATGTGCCAGTGGGACGATACAAAAATCCTAAAATTCTGAATGCCAATAATCTGCGAGCTGTCTCCAAGCTATTCGAAATTGCTCAAATAGAACAAAGGGACTTTAGTCAAGTTCTGAAATATGCTGATCATAGCACCTTTATTTACTATGATCCTCCCTATCGTCCTATCAGCAAAACCTCCAATTTCAATTCCTATCATTCCCTAGACTTTGATGATAGTGAGCAGCGTCGTTTACGGGATGTGTTTGTGAAAACTGATCAGGCAGGAGCCCATCAAATGCTCAGCAATTCTGATCCAACTAACTATGTTGATGATTTGTTTTTCGATGACTTATATCAAGGGTTTAAGATCGAGCGAGTATCGGCATCCCGTAGAATAAACTCAAAAGGAAATAGCAGAGGAGAAATTAGGGAACTTCTGGTTACTAACTATTGAATTAACATTCAAAGCAATCTGAAAAAGGAGCATTGCAATCATGTAACTATAGGAGTAACTATAAGAAGGTAGAGGGGGGAGAGGGGGAATAATTTTACCATTGGTTATTTTATTCAAAAAGGACAAATGACATAGGACACAGGACAAATCCGATGAAATTTCATTCTGTATTTAGGGAAAATCTTGGCTGTAATGACTCTGACAGCGTATTCGAGTATGTGATGGCAACCCTGAAACCCTCTATTTTGAAATGGGATTATTTCGTAAATTGGAATAAGGTTGGGAAAAATGTTAGAGATATTGAGATTAGTCTCAATCTTTTGAACTATCTTGTGGGCAAGGATAATCTTGAAGAAGAAGCAAGAGTGTTATTCAGAGAACATCCAAAGCTAATCTCTATCATTCCAGCCTTGCTAGCTTGTCGTGATCAGAAGTTTCAGATTTTAACCGACTATCAATCAGTAAAATTTAACTATGATAATTTCAGTTTTAAAAAGAAAGAAAATTTAACAGAAGAAGATATTGATAAAGCTATTGTTTTCCTAAAGGAGTTAGGTTTCCTAGAGCAAATCACCTCAAGACGTATCAAGTCCCTAACAGATTACTTTATCGGTGTCGAGGTCGGTCTAGATACAAATGCTCGCAAAAACCGGGGCGGTAAAGCCATGGAAGACATCGTCGAGTACTTTGTCAATTCTATCTGTACTCGTCATGGATTTCAGTACATCCCGCAGGCTAAGTCAGATGGCATCAGATCAGAATTTGGTAAACACCTTACCATCAAAAAAGCGTCTAAAACGATTGATTTTGCAATTAATACTCCTAAGAAACTGGTTGTCTTGATGCAGTCGCTCATGGGGGAAACCCCCAAGACCGCGCTGCATCGCTTTAATCGAAACAAACTTTTATAGAGGTGGTGGCTCTAAACTAAAAGCGACAGCTGGTGAGTATAGCGAGATATTTTTACAGTGGAAACAAGATGGTCACGAATTTATCTGGATTACCGATGGTTTTGGTTGGCTAACAGCTAAAAGACCTCTTCGCGATACCTTTGATAAAATTGATTACATTCTCAACCTGGATATGGTTGAAAAAGGTGTCCTAGAGGCTTTGATATTAGACCACTGATTCTCTTTGGATTTTAATGGATGATATAGCGTTTGTATATAGTTATAAACACACTTCTTTGATTTCCATAAGGTAGTATGTTCACAACTCAAATCGAAATGCTATAAGTCTTAAACTAATCAGCACTAACTTGATAAAGTTGAAGTCTTAATAAACCCGCATTATCAACCCAAATATAGTAAAAAAAAAGCCGTAGACATAATGTCCACGGCTTTTTCAATGCCACAGTAAGTGGATTGAAATTTTGATGTCAGTCAGATCCCAAACCTAACCTGATGTGATCTTATTTGATTAGACCTTAGCTTCTGCCAGGGGGGAAATCCCCCCAGAAATTTAGCGATGCAGCGCGGTCTTGGGGGAAACCCCCAAGA
>NZ_JAAHHC010000082.1:0-18352 GCF_010672265.1 Moorena sp. SIO3A2 | reverse complement strand
TGGTCACCCCCATGAGCGGCTGCCGTGGTTCCACCCATGAGCGACTGCCGTGGTCCCCCCCATGAGCGACTGCCGTGGTCCCCCCCATGAGCGACTGCCGTGGTCCCCCCCATGAGCGACTGCCGTGGTCCCCCCCATGAGCGACTGCCGTGGTTTCCCCCATGAGCGACTGCCGTGGTTTCCCCCATGAGCGACTGCCGTGGTTTCCCCCATGAGCGACTGCATCAAGACAATGTATTTTTAGTTTATTGAATCCCTTGCTATTTAAGGGGTTAAACTCATTTAAACTACTCATTTACTATTATCAGTCTAGGAGAGCCCCATTTATTAAATCTTTCGTCAAAAATAATTTCCAAAAAGGGGGTCTTATTCTAGTTATCATTGATAGGACTAAGTGGCAAGATAACAATCTATTAATGGTGAGTGTCCGCTATCAGAAAAGAGCCATACCAGTGTAATTGATTGCATACTGTCATCAACCTAAGAAACCTAGCCTTCATCTTGACTGGCTTTTGCCTCAATCTGCGCGGGCCCGAACTCAGGTTACAGATCAGGGCAAACGCATCTAAATTACAAAACCCTTATCCAGTAAGGATTTCATCAATTGATTAAAAACAGGACTCGACCTCTGAAATCTTGGCACCGCCAGCATGTACAAAAATAAGATGCGTTTGCCCTGGGTTACATATAGTGTTTATTTAATTAAATAAACACTATATGTAGGAATAAAAAATTAGATGCGTTTACCCTGTGGGGTATTCGGCGATTTCGATAATTTATTCCGCGATTAGTCTACATACCATCTTTGATCTGTATCTGGTTTACCAAACTCACAAGTGTAAAGTTGTATGTTGTCTTCGTTATTTACACCTGGAGAACCATATACATCTATGCACTTTCCGGATAGTTGATTTTGGATAAATCCGTCAGGTCTCACTGTCCATTGTTGATCTGTATGTGGTTGACCAAACTCACAAGTGTAAAGTTGTATGTTGTCTTCGTTATTTACACCTGGAGAACCATATACATCTATGCACTTCTCTGATAGTTGATTCTGGATAAATCCGTCAGGTCTCACTGTCCATTGTTGATCTGTATGTGGTTTACCAAACTCACAAGTGTAAAGTTGTATGTTGTCTTCGTTATTTACACCTGGATTACCATATACATCTATGCACTTCTCTGATAGTTGATTAACAATAAAACCAGAGGAGGCGACCGCAGGTTGAATGACGATCGCAAACATGAACACAACTGTGATCAGAAAAGCCTGAAAGCTTTTCAGTATAATCTTTTTCACGATTTTATCCTCATTAAAAAATGATCAGGAAATGATCAGTCGCTCTTGACTAGGGGGCAGGTTGCTCCTTGTAGGGCTTCTTCACTTTCCTCTGTTTATAAGACGGGGTAAGTGACTCTTTTGTGACTGGCGACGGAGAAGTTTTTCTCCCCTGTTTTTTCCTTGATATATGTCTTTTTTGTGGGGATTGTTCCTTTGGATAGTTGGCTTATTACCAGTGCTCATAGCCATGAGTAGATTATCCCTTCTCTGCTATTTTTTAAAGCTTTGAAGGAACTTTTTTACCGTTTTTTGTTTGGCTTTTTGTCATGGGAATACTAGCTGGTTGTGAAAAAACACACCAGCCTTTCTTGTAAGCATTCAGCTATCAGTCTATGGGCTACTTGAGGTGCTACTTGAGGTGCTATCAGCGTGTCGCGTATCAGCTATCAGCCTATGGGCTACGCGCACCCTAAGCGAACAGCTATCAGCCATCAGTCAAAGGACTATGGCTTACGGCTGACCGCTGACTTCTGAATGCTTACCTTTTTTTAGTAGCTACTCTAGGTAATGCCCTTGAGCTGCTATGAGCAAATTAGCCATGACCAGAAATTAAAGCTGATCTGGGGGTCCTCTATCCCCTTTATCTGACCTCTGATTCCAGCTTGACTCTACTTTCGTTTTAAAAATGCCCCACCAAGACGCAATTGTCGCCAAAATTGGGATGGGAAATTGGGAAATATCCTTTGCTATTGGTGCTTGAATGCTCCCATGCTCTAGCGGTGGTGGAGAAATTCCTATCTCTTGGGGCGTAAGCAGTTTAACGCCATGGCTCTGGATAGTATTGCGATCGCTCCCGTGATTTGATTGGGGATTTGGAGTACTCTCCAATAGTAATTGTCCAGCCAAGGGGAGTAATGCTTGGGAGCTTCTTGGTCTGCTCAAAATTAGCTGGCTTTTGGTGTCCCTAGTTCTGGGCTCTTTTTTAATTGGGATTACTTGTGTTACTTCAGATTCTGGCTCAACTGCCAATGCTGGCTTATCCAGTGACGTTATCTCCACTCCTGGCTTAACTGCCAAATCTGGCTTATCCAGTGACGTTATCTCTACTCCCGTTTTGTCTAAATCCTTGGAGCATCCTTCGACCGTAGCCGAGTCCGAGGCTGTGATCGGACAAAAAGACTCCAACTTCTCAGTTGTCTGCTGCTCCCCTTTTCCTATTTCTTTGTTTGAGGGAGTTAGATCGCTTTCTTCGTCTTTTTCGTCTCTACTCTCCTGCTCTTCTACTCCCCTAATCTCCTGCAATTTGGCAATCTCCCCGTAAGCCTTCTCATCCAACCCGGCCCGATACTTAGTCAACTGCTGCTGCAGTATCCCCCTAGCTCGTTGGATACGTTTACGAACGCTATCGTTAGAAATTGCCAGTCGTTGAGCTATCTCTTGGTGAGACAACTCCTGCTCAAAGCGCAAGACACATACCTGGCGCTGATTCTCGGGCAAATCCTCTAGAGCACTTTGGATTACCTCTAATAGTTCGTTCTTTTCTACAACTAAATCTGGGGTATCGAATTCCGTAACCAAGCCATTCCCCTCTGGCACTGCCATCCCTTCCAGGTTTTCTACTCCGATTGCCCCAGAGTTGTTTTCTCGATGTCGGTCTATACAGAAGTTACGGGCAAATTTGGTCAGCCATGCTTTGAGATTGGTAATCTTTGCGGCAAATTTGGGCAATTTTTCCCAAGCCTTGACCATAATCTCAGAAAGAGCATCTTGTGCTTCAGTGGTATTACCCCCCATCCAGCTCAAGCAGCGATGGTAAAGATAGTCTTTATAGTTTTCCCACAGGGGCCAAAAGACGCTGCTATCGCCATCAGACAATTTTTCCAGGAGGGACTCGACCCAAAAAGCGGTATCGTTTTCAGCATTTTCGCCCGATGGGGGATGAGAACTGAGGTTTGTTGCCAGCATAAGTCCTGTTGATGCACCGAAATTAAGTATTCCATACTCGTTCTAGTAAAACAAGTTAGGTTGGTCAACTTAATCCTTGAAGTGCAGTCAGAGCTTGAGTTAGGATTGTTTATTAAATTTTTTTTTAGCCTTTTTTTCTCTTTTTATCCTCTTTTTATTAACTTTAACTTAACTTGAAATCTCCACTACACATTAACCTTTAAGCTTCAACTTTTAACCTTCAACATACCAAGGTTAATAAATTACCAATCACGTCCTGATTAGGCTATTTAGGTAGTAAAAATAATCAAAAATTTTATTAAAATAAAATTTTTGATTATTTTTACTCTATCTAAAGGGTGAAATAGAGATAACGACTCTACCGTACCTGTTATGCTAAATAAACAGTCTGTAAGAGGGAACAGCGGATCACCGGAACAGGGAACAGTGGGAAGAGGCTCTATTCAGGAATTTTTGTTAGTTTAAGATCCTTATTTTCCTGTCTTGATGCAGTCGCTCATGGGGAGGGGTTGCGTGGGTCACCTGCATCAAGACAACAGGTAAGCATTGGAATAATGCTGAGTAAAGTCACAGCGTCGTTCGCACAGCGTGGCCAAACGCGCACGCGTGGCCGAAAGGCCAAGGCCAAAGCCTGTGCCACAAAGCTGTTCGCGCAGCGTGGGCCAAAAGCCCACGGCTGACGGCACCTCAAGTAGCGTGAGCTAAAAGCTCACGGCTGACGGCTGAATGCTTACCCAGCAGCAGCTTGGACAACGGCTGCGATCGCACCTTCCACTAAAGGAGCTTCGCACAATCTTACCTTGGGTTTCTGGTCTTGATCCAGAAACTCCAGTCCCATTTCCGCACTCAGCACGGCATTGAAATATTATTAATTTGGTTATTGCATACCCATCAAAGTAAACAGAAGTATACAGCGTTTTGCAATTGGGTGAGGTACAAATTCTTGGGTTTTAGGGAACAGGGAATAGGTAACAGGGAATAGAGAAGAGGGAAGAGGGAAGTTTCTAACTTAATGAGGTACACAGGATTTTTTCTCTCTTGCCTGTTGCCTGTTGCCTCTTGCCTGTTGCCTCTTGCCTATTGCCTATTGCCTATTGCCTATTGCCGCCTATTCCCTATTCCCTATTCCCTACTCCCTACTCCCTAAAAACATGTACCTGACCTAATTTAAAACCCCTATATCCTCAAGCAATCAGCCAGGGTAACCATATTGCTAAACTCAGCAAACTTACAAACAAAACTGGCATGGTAAGAATAAAACTTAAGCGAATATAATAAACCCAACTTATTTGGATTCCTCTAAAAGCCAAGACATTCAACCAAAGTAGAGTTGATAGACTTCCTAAGGGAGTAATTTTCGCTCCTAAGTTGCACCCAATTAAATTCCCATATATCATCACTTCTTTGACAGCTGGATCAATATCCGTAATGCTTTCAATTGCCTTAGCATTCAGCAGTACTGTTGGTAAATTATTGAGTACACTGGCAAGAAATGTGGCTAAGAAACCACTACCACTAGCTGCTAAAGTGAGTCCCCAATTAGAAAGGATTTCCAACCGCTGGCTCAACAGAGCAGTTATGCCCAGATTGTCCAAACCGATGCCGAATAGAAACAGGACTAAGATAAGTAAAATAATTCGCCATGGCAGTTGACCTGCTAGTTGTAAGATATAGCGAAGTGTACTAGCCCGACCGTTAAGGAAACGTGCTGCTAATGCCACCATCACTAAAGCTGCCATAGCAGCAATCCAGGCAATGGGGAAATTTAGGACTTTTGCCAACAAGTAGCCAATTAGGAGTAGTCCTAAAATAGGAAAACTCAATTTAAAGATTAAGGAATCTCGAATCGCACGATTAGGTGGTGGTAGACGGGCAAGGTTATAGGTCAGGGGGATTTGGGGTTCAAAATAGAACCAGAGAATGATGATACTAGTCGCTATTGTGGCAACGGTTACGGGCAACATCACCATCACATAGCGCAACCAGGAAATCTGTAAATAATCAACATAAATCAGATTTACTGGATTACTCATTGGCAGTAGTAAGCTAGCGGCATCGGTAATAAAACCACTAGTAAATACAAATGCCAGAGTAGCTTTGGCACTAAAGCCAAGCAGCAGCAAAATTTCCATGACAGCAGCTGTCCAGACTATGGTCGTGGCTAGGTTAGTAAACACATTGCTCAATAACATCCCGACTAGGATCACTAAGGAGAAAAGCAAATGGCCACGACCACATCCCCAATTAGCTATGTGAAGCGCTAACCACCGAAACCAACCTGCTTGACCTAAACTTAGGGCAAGAATAATTAGAGAAATAAGGGTGAAAGTGGCGTTTCCCACTCTCGCCCAGACTATGGGAATATTCTGGAATAGCAAAGGGAATAGGGAGTAGGGAGTAGGGAGCGGTGCGACCCGTGGCGAATTTAATTACGGGTCAAGCGCACCGTAGGGAGTAGCGATGCAGAGGTGCGACCCGTGGCGAATTTAATTCGCCTACGGAAAAAGCACCATTACGGTCTTGGGGGTTCCCCCCATGAGCGACTGCATCAAGACGGGAGTAGGGAACAAAAATTGTCACAATTCCTACACGCATCCCTATATAACTAATAACTAATTACACTAATTACTGGTAATCCGATGCTAGGGATAAGTGATCATTTTATGGTACTATCAACCGTCAACGGTTAACCGTAAACGGTGAACTGTCAAGAAAATATAAACCATTAGGTAAAATGAACTATTAGGTCACAAATAGTGTTATATTACTTAAGTTAAAGATTAAACCACTAGATATAGCGTGACCTCTGCCAGAGTCTTCCCCAAACCCATGAACCATATCCAGGAGTGGACAGCTAGTAGTGTTGATGAACAGCTGACTCGCCTCAATGTAAGGTCTCTCGAAGGCTCTAGCCCATTTGAGTATCTCTTCTATTCCGACTCCCTGCCCAGACGCAATGATGGTCGAGTGCTAAACTCGATTCTGAAACGCTATCAACACCTCGAACAAGGGGGATGGTGGTGTTCTGGTATTGACTTGCTTACTGGTCAGGAGGATATTTGGGGCTGTTTCAAACCCAGCCAACCCCGTCACAGTGGGGAAACTAGGAAGCTAATTAAATATGAACATCCCCCCAAAACCCCCACAGGCTTGTTTGCTCTGCGAGTACCTTTCCACCTGTGGCAACGGATTGCTGAACGCAATGATATTACTATTCTCCCCACAGACCTTGACCACAATCAACCGGATCTAGGGTTTTGGCAGTGGCTAATCTCTCACCCCTCAATTCCGTTGTGTATTACTGAGGGCGCTAAGAAAGCTGGAGCTTTACTCACTGCTGGTTACGCTGCGATCGCATTACCAGGAATTAATGGTGGGTATCGAATCCGTAGGGATGCCCAGGGAAATCGGATTGGCAAGTCTGACTTGATTCCCCAACTACAGAAACTAGCGACTCCGGAGCGAGAGATTTACATAGTCTTTGACCAAGACTCGAAACCGAATACCATCAAAGCTGTCAATGCTGCGATTCGTAGAATGGGATATCTGCTCAATCAAGCAGGTTGCCCTGTTAAGGTGATTACTTGGGATGCCCAGCTAGGCAAAGGGGTAGATGATTTAATTGCTGATCAAGGTCAGAAGACCTTTGAGCAAGTTTACCAACGAGCACTCCCCCTCGATACTTGGAAAGCTAAATCCCTAACCCAGCTGACCTATCGAGCTAACCTTAAGGTAAATTGCCGCTATCTGCAAGAACTTCCGATTCCGGATACAGCCCAACTGATTGGGATTAAATCCCCTAAGGGTACTGGAAAAACCCAACTACTGGAAAAAATTGTCTCTCAAGCCCTAGCCCGAAACCAATGGGTATTGGTGCTTGGTCATCGGGTGCGATTAGTAGAAGCATTGTGTCAACGCTTTGGCATCAAGTATATCACTGAGGTCAGGGATGACCAGAAGCAAGGCGTCTTAGGTTATGGTTTATGTCTCGACTCCTTGCATGGGAATTCTCAGGCTCGCTTCAATGCTGCTAACTGGTCTGATGGCGTAGTAATTATCGATGAAGTGGAGCAAGTGCTCTGGCATGGATTGAACTCTAGCACCTGTCAGAGTAATCGGGTTGCTATTCTCAAATCTCTGAAAACCCTAATCCAGAATGTCTTGGGGGGGTCTGGTCAAGTTTATATTGCGGATGCGGACTTGAGTGATATATCGATAGATTACTTACTGAGCTTGTCTGGAGTTGACCTTGAACCCTTCATCATTGAGAATGACTGGAAACCGAACATTGACGGGTCCTGGCAAGTTCATAACTATACCGATAGCACACCAAAAAAACTAGTGCGAGAGCTAGAAGCACACATTGCTCAAGGAGGCAAACCCTTTGTGTGTCTTTCCGCTCAAAAACCCAAGAGCCAATGGGGTACTTGCACTCTAGAAGCGTACCTAAAAAAGCAATTTCCCCACCTCCGGATATTGCGCATTGATTCGGAATCCCTTGGTGAAACAAATCATCCAGCCATGGGGTGTATCAATAACCTCAACAATGTTTTACGGGACTATGACATTGTATTAGCTAGTCCTGCTATTGAAACGGGAGTGAGTATTGATCTGCGGGGACACTTTACCTCTGTGTGGTGTATTGCCCAAGGGGTGCAAGGAGAAAATAGTGTCAGACAAACCTTAGGCCGAATCCGAGAAAATCTCCCCCGGTTCATCTGGGTAGCCCCTTATGGCTTTAATCACGTCGGTAATGGCTCCACGTCTCTATCCTCACTACTGGCATCTGGACAGCGTTTGACCCAAATGAATATTCGGTTGCTACAACAATCGGATTTCGATGCTGTGGATGATTTAGATACAGGCTTTCAAGCAGAATCCTTGATGTGCTGGGCGAAAATGGCTGTCCGATTCAATGCCGCCATGGTCAACTATCGGGAATCGGTGCTAGCAGGATTGCGTGCTGAAGGTCATCTGGTGATGGATGTTTCCCCAGTCAGTTCCACTAAAGCTGGGAAAAAGAAGTCTAAGGGTTCACCCCAAGCGGAAGAGTTGGGAGCACAGAATGCTCTGATGGCAGCGATTACTGCAGTTAGAGACCAAAACTATCAGGCTGAGTGTAATGCGATCGCATCTAGTCAAGACTTCAGTGATAGCCAATATCAAACGATTAGCAAACGCCTAGTCAAAAAACCATCGGAACGTCGCTCACTACGGAAGTACGATTTAAAGCAGCGTTATGCCATCCCAGTCACACCAGAACTGGTACTCAAAGATGACCAAGGCTGGTATAAGCAGCTACGGCTCCATTATTTTCTTACCCTAGGTCAGCAACATCTAGCAGAACGGGATGCTAAGGTAGCGCGACTGTTAATTGAGCAAGGTCAAGGGAGTATATTTATACCGGATTTCAATCGTGCTGTGCTAGGAGCAATGATTGGTACTATGAAAGTTTTGGGGATACCAATTCTATTAGAAAATCTGGAACGAGAACTCAAAAATACTGATCAGGACTTGCAGGAGATGGCTGCGATCGCATTAGCAAACCGTTGTGCTATCAAAACCATCACCGGAATAGGACTAGCTAAGAAAGCAACTCCGATTGTTATTATTAGGCGCTTCTTGGATAAAATCGGCTATGGCTTACAGTGTATTCGTTATCAGAGCCAAGGAAAAAAGCGGTTCAGAGTTTATCAGCTAGTTAGTCCAGAAGATGGTCGCATGGAAGTGTTCCAGAGGTGGTTAGCTAGTGATGCTCTGAGGTTAGGCACTAGTGAGAGTTGGCTGGATAATGATTTATCTGCTAGGTCTGGTAATACTCAGTCAGTGGATTCAGAAAACAGTAATTATGTTCAATTGTGTCTTAATGTTTAGTCTTAATTTGTAGTCTTAATTTGTAGGATTACGTGGAGGGTGGGGGAAGCTATAATCCCCCACCCTCTAACATTTACCCTAAGAAAGTATCACTAGCTGATAGTGAACTTTGTGCACAACTTAGCTCTTCTTTTCGATGGTAATCTTAAACCCAAGCTTCTCCTCGATTGCTCTGAGCTCACTAATCGCTGGCCACATATTTTTGATATCGTTTTGCCAGAGAATCAAATCCCTTTCTCCTTCTGTCACTTCTGCTTCACCAAACAGCTTACCCAACCACTCAAATAGACCATCTATACTAATATCTTCCGGTGGAGTTACCCGATTCAATGTCTGGTGCCCAGGGGTCGCCAATGCCATCTTCAGCAAGTCGTAGAGCGTGCCTTCAGAGGACAGACATAAACACAAGAGCATCAATATCTGTATTTGCCGAATTTCATCCCTGTCACCACCTCTATCTTTATCTTCTCTATATTCTTTAGGATTATGCTTGATCTTGACCATAGTGTCTTCGAGTAGTTTTTTTTAGTAATGTGTTCGAGTCTGCTTGATTGAACTTATCCCAACTTAGCTTTTTTACCATTACTAGTAAATTTGATCATTATAAATTTGTTCATTATGGATAAGTTTGATGAAGTAATATTTAAGTTTACCCAAGAAGAGTGTAACTCCTTCATCTATTTTTCCTAATCATACCATGTGTACAGTATTGGTATAATTATTTTCTTTAGCAACAAGTCACAGGAGTATTTCACATAAAACATTTTTTAGGCTAGTTTAGAACATAGTTTTTTGATCTCATTTTTTTTATTTCAGTTTGCTGTCAATTTTACCTTAGGCTTGAGTAACTTATTCATCCATTGATCAGAAACGTTAAAGCCAAAACTCCACCGGTTTGCTTGGGTTTTATTAACAATACAATGCCACAGCAACTTGTGTGGCTCGCTTTCGATCTTGAAGAATCTAACCACTTTCGGCTTCTCCTCAAGGGTTACTAACTCTTTGGTTTCGGGATTCATGTAGCGGAAAAATGGTTTGCCATCCCCATTGAATTCACAGCGATCAAAATCAACGCAATACATCCGCCAACCTGGCTGAGTTTCGTTCGTGTGCCACATCCGATAAGCATTCGGCGGATACCATAAGCTTCCTGAGAACCTAATTTCAGCTCCAAAGAACTCTTCCAGGAGTTCGATTAACTTTACTTTCGTCCTAAAATAATCATCGTAAAGGGAATGGTCAACATACCGATCCAGATTAATTAAGTGGAACTGACTCCAGGCATATTCAGGCTGGGATGAAGCAACACCTAGATCCACGTGGGATCGCAATGATTCGAGATACCGCTGTTGGAATTCTGGGGCAGCTGGGGAAACATCGGCAAATTGTAAATTTGCTTCCCAAAAACTCTTTTCATACAGCCCTAGATCCACCGTATCTGGCTTGATTTTGAGCTTCCCAACCTGCTCAGCAATTTCCTCAAACCCTGGAATCTCGGAAAAATTAAACTCGTAGTGATAAGCGTGGGGGAAACCCTGATCAGAAGCAGACTGAGCACAATCAATGGAAATCAGAGGTTTGTCACTCTTGGGAACATAAGACGCATTCGCTGCTGCTATGTCTTTATTGGTAAAACAATAACCGTGATTGGCACCAAGTTTAACCAGCTCTTCTTCCGTTGTGATTACCTTAACTTGCTGTCTCAATGCTTCTGTATTTTCAAGAGCTTCATAAAACTTCTCCACCGCTTGTTTTGACATAGCTTTTTCAACCAGTTAAACCAACAAAATTACAATCACAGCAATGATAATCCCAGAGTCTACCTTCACCGACACAATCTTTAACCTCAATCTAGGTCTATCGGCTTATGCTGATGGAGGCGGGTCGAGCAGCAGAGGGGAAGGGACTCGCTCCGGATAGGCTAGCCGCAAAAAGTGCATTCCGATTCCAGCGATTCCAAGCATTAGATCGGGAAAGAGATCCTTAGTCGTAGAACCACAGAGCCACGTGCGAGCTTTCTCAAACCGACGCCACTGGGCCTGAGCTTGGACGTTAGCCTCCATCTGCAAATAAGGTGTGTCCCTCAGTTGAGAAAACCGCAGCAATAGCTCAGCATTGCCGGATCTGCCATGACATAGGGAATCATTACCGAGCTGGTCAAAATTCCGCAAAGTAGCATTGAGAGCTGCGTAAGCCTCGCGCAGAATATCTTCGTCATTTTTCCCTAAAGCTGCCCAACTGGCAATACGGCTCAAACCAATTCCCGTCGCCCCGTTGCACCAAGCATTGGCAAAATGGGGTTCGTTTCTGTCAGCTACCATGATCGATTTGCGCAGGTCATACCAATCGTTCTGCTCCCGATCAAAGTGAGTCGCTTCATAGGCAAAGCATTGACGACCAGCCTGAATGTACTCTTGCTTGTCAAGATCACACCCCAGCAAAATTAGTGCCCACCCTGGACCACTCGAACCGTGGGAAAAACCGGTCAGATTCTGCTGGTTTAGATCCGGTCGCCCACCCTGCCAACTTAGGGTGTCCCCCTGGCGAGTTGCCCCTTGGAGCAAATATTGAGCAGACTGCACAGCACAATCTATGGCAATATCTCTCCCTTGGCCAGAAGTGGTGTTTGCCAACCCCACCATGACAGGAATCACCCCCGTGACTCCGAGCAAAAGGTCAAAGTATTTGTCCTGAGGAATCCGTGGCATCAGTTCGTGAGTCAACTCTACTGCCCGCTCCAGCAATTCTGGTCTGTCCCATAGCTGAGCCAGGTGGGTTAACAGGTAAATCAATCCAGCTGTTCCCTGGTACGCCCCAACGAATGGTGAACTAGGGTGCTCCATGGCGTGCTTGAAGGCTCGTTCTGCTGCTTGACGAAATTCTGGCTGGGGGTGAAGGGCATCGAGATAAGCCAAAAATAGGCAAATCCCCGCTGAACCCGCGTAAATATCTGGCCCGATATCTACCACACGTTTTCCAGTAGCTGTATAGTCGCAGGTTTGCCATGGAGCCTTACTCGGATCGGGTTCAAGTAATTCCCACAACTGCCAACCAATTTGCTGGGCGTAATTAACCGCTGAAGCGATAAAGTAGGGACTATTCAGTTCCTCTGTGGATAGGCTACTGTAGATGTACTGGTTCTGCCGGATTCGGTTCTCCTCAGATAATTTTTCAATGCGTTTGACTGCATTGTCCAATGGGGAAATCGCGATCGCATCTGGCAGGGATTGTTGGTAATTGTGGATTAAATCTAGAGGGCCAGTTGCCTTAGCTGAGAAGATGGGGATATCCAATTGCCACAGGGATGCTAGTTCTAGCTCAGCCAGTTTACCTTGATTGTCCCACTTTCGTTGATGCTCTTTTAAGGTGTTGAACAGCAAATCCACTTCTAGGGGTTCGGCCAGACATTTGGGATGGCGAGCGGCGATGATTAACTTGGCATAGGCTTGGGTTCCCCAATTAATCAAGCGCACTAATGAGGGAGAAAATAAGTCTTGGAGGGACGTTGCGGCTTTCGTGGGGTTTTCTCGAAACCAGTTATAAACTCGGTTAAATCCCTCAACAATGGCATCTTTGTACTCCTGTGGCTGTACGAGCTGACCTTGGTAATAGATGCGATTGGTTGCTTCGAATTCGACCCGAATTCCCGATTGATATTCAACACCCAGGCCTAATGACATCCGGCCCTCGTTCACTTTAGGAACTTGATGGGGTATTTCGTAGGAGTCGCCGCCCCTAGACCCGCTCAATTTCATTTGATTTTTATCCCCCGGGTCTGGCCATTCGAGCAAACCCGTCTTGAAAACTGAATCGAGGACTGTACCGGGCAATTTGTCCATGCCAAGGGGCAACACTTCCAAAACCGTTTCGCAGTCGCAAATAAACCCCTTCCCATCAGCAACTAGGACGTTTTCAAAATGCAGATCGCCTCCCCCTAGGATGTAGAAAATGCTGAGAAATCCCCCGAGTTGCTGATAAAATCCCTCAGCAGAAGCTTGACTTTGGACATGGTTTTTACCAGAAGTAATAAACTCTGCATAACCATAGCCATCTCGACAGAGCACTTCATAGCTGGCAAAGTCAACCACCTTATCCCTAGTCAAGGTTTCTAGCAACCCTTGCATCGCTGCTTCAGATTGAATACAACGAGGCTTATAAACAATTGTTGCTGGCTCAGAGTTAATCAGCTCCAGTTCCACGATCACTACGCTCTTGCCGCCAGCATGGTAATCCGAGTTGCCTAACTTAAAGGATTTGACTTGGGTAATGGGTTTCCCGGAGAAGAACGTCCCACTAATTTGCTCGCGATCCCTAGCCAAACGCTGAATCACTTCCTCACCAAAATCACACAAGAAACCAGTTACCTGTGCCAACCAACGTGATAGTACAGGAAACTGAAAATAAAAGCGGTGATAACTCCAACCGTCTTGAAAAGTCTGTTCCAGGTAGGCCAGATAAGCCTCTGGATCATCGGCTGATTTGGCGATCTTATTCTGAAGACAATAGACATTAATATTGGCTTCAACCGTCCAGGTTAAGGCCAGCTCAAAGCGATTGAGCAGGTGAAGTTGAAGGTCACTGACGACTTGCTTTGAGATCACCTTCAGCTGATCACATAAAGGTTGCAATCTCTGGTGCAACAGCCGTAGAAAGGGTTCGCAGGCTATCGCCAATTTCCCGTGGTAGATATCGGGTTCGTACCAAGAACTCCCTAAAAAATCCCCTTTTGGTAAATCCAAGGTCGCGATCGCAGCGCGGTAGGTTTCTAGCCACTGACGGTGAGGTTTGACGAACTCCAATCGGTCTGCTGCCGACAATTCCCCCCAGTTTCGTTCGTATAATTTATAGTCCGTTAATAGTTTTCGTAGGTCTTCAATAATCGATTGACTGACTTTTCCTTCTTGCTCATAGGAATCCTTAAGCACCTGCACAGCCAACTTGCCAGTCAGTTTTTTGATGTTCCAGCTATCTAATGGTTCAAGCTGGTTGCTACACCTAGCTTTCCCCTGGTCTTTAGCCAGTCGTTCAACAATGAGAGTTCGCTCAGCCAAATTACTAGCTCGGCAAGCCAGTTCCTCCAGCACATAATCGTCAACCATAACCCCAAGAGTTACCAAGCAAGACTAATAAACAGTTAACAACGGGGGCTGGCATCACATCTAATTTTAAAAAATCCGATGTCATGCCAGCTCCTAGACAGGTACCTAGCCTATTGGATTAGAAACGGTAACAACCTAATTGGTCGTTCCATCAAGTCTTGGTTGTTCCATCACAAACGATGGTTAGAGGACCGGAGCTGCAGGTGGATTCACAACTAGCAGCAATATCAAATTCCCCTAAGGAAGCATTTAACAACTCGATGAAAGCATGATCCTGCTTCTCGACAGATTCAGGCAAAATAGTAGTAGCTGAGAGTCCAAAAGCTTCTGGGTTATTTTGAACTTCGCTACGGAACTCAGCGTCAATAGATGCCTGGTGCAGTACCTTTTCTAGGGTAGCCGTTGACATTATATTGCTCCTTCGTGCCCCTGATGGGCAGTAAGATTTACCATCTGCTCGTTTAGCAGACATTTATTAGTGTATACATAATTTTCATCCTATGGTTCACTTTTTGACATTTCTTAACTTTTATCTGAAGTCTTTTAAAATGCATATATAGTTTAGTTTTTATGTAACAAAAAATACAGTTTTTTATTGACAAACATCCCTATATACTTAATAAACTCTTGCCTCTTGCCCGCCCCCCTTAAGGGCTGGGGGTTAGGGGGGATTCCTCTTGCCTTTCCTTAAGGGATTCTGTTCACAAATCAAATAGAAATGCTATAGCTGTATGGTGACTTGGTAAGCAGATAAGCAAAATAAACCAGGACTTACGCGGTTAAGTTGATTTCGCCCCCCTAGGGCGTGTTTTCAAAGTTTTCCGCAAGATTATGATCCCCCCCAGCCCCCCTTGAAAAAGGGGGGAGCCATACTCAAATTCCCCCTTTTTTAAGGGGGATTTAGGGGGATCTCCGAGTTTGAAGACACGCCCTAGCCCCCCAATTCTGGGGGGTAATGATGTCAAAGTCCCCCGAGGGGGACCAACGGGGGCGCGTAAATCCTGTAAACATCAGAAATTGGGGGTGAAACCCTACAGGCTATACACCGATTGCACCTGTGCTTAATAAATAAGCAGAATGATTATTGACACTTGCACCGCTTTGACAACTGGGAATTTCTAGATATATGAGTGAAAACCACAGATTTGACGGTAAGTTTGGGCAAAGATTGTTAGGGCTTGTCCAGCCTTACTGGATACCAGTATCGGATCAAAGAGGAACTTTTCTAGGGCTATTGCTGTTGCTAATAGTATTCCTTTTAATAATTTCTTTTACTATTGTCAGCCTCATTAGCTTAGGAGGACAGCACTATTTTCCAGAAATAATTAATAGTGTTGCTCCCGGTTTAGTGGACTCTGTTGCCATGATCAATAAGTCGCCAGCTATCTATTTCATTGGTTTACTTTTGCTAGCTACGATTGCTGCTTTTGCCTACTACAGGCAACAGTTACAAGATAATTGGCAACCATGGTTGATGTCAATAGTGATAGTGTTGTTACTGCTATCAAGTACTGGGGTGAATGTCTTAAGCAGCTACTTGAATCGGGACTTGATCACGGTCATGGCTCGACACCAGGCGTCAAACTACCTGACCCTGCTCTTACTCTACAGCAGTTCCCTATTGGCCATTGTGCCCTTAATGGTTTTTTCCAACTACATCAAAAAGAGACTTTGTCTCGACTGGCAACAATGGTTAACCAAATATTTTCTCGATCAGTATCTATACAATAGAGCCTATTACGAACTCAAGACTAATCTGGATATCGATAACCCAGACCAGCGCATCTCCAAAGAAGTTGAATCCTTTACTCAAACCATCTTGGATTTTTGGGTTGCTATACTAAATCAAGTTGTTAATCTAATTGCTTACGGAATCGTTCTTTGGACGATTTCTAAACTGCTGTTGACTGCTATGGTAGTCTATTCCCTGTTCGTCAACGTCAGCGTGATTTTTTTGAGTAAATGGTTAGTTGATCTTAACGGAGAAAAACTCGAATACGAAGCCAACTTCCGGTACAGTTTGGTTCGCATCCGCGACAATGCTGAATCAATCGCCTTCTCTCGTGGAGAAAATCAAGAATTGAGTTTAGTGAAGCAGCGATTTATTCAACTGATGCAGAATCTAAATCTGATTATCGGCTGGGAGCGGAATATAGAATTCTTAACCATAGCGTATCAAAATTCTATCTTTATCATACCTTACTTGACTGTAGGATCATTGTATTTTAGTGGTCAAGTTGAGTTAGGGACAGTTACTCAAGCAAGTATATTGTGCTTTCAGCTTTCGGGGGCACTGGCAGTGATTGTACGTCGGTTTGATACCCTTAGTGCTCTTGCTGCGGTGGTTAATCGCTTAGCTAGCCTGGCGGAGGTTTTGGAAGCGCCGACGGCACAACAGAATGCTGCTAACATTATTAAGACAGTAGAGGACAATTGCTTTGCCCTCAAAGAGATTACCTTGCAAACTCCTAACAGCCAACAGACCTTGATCAAAGATCTCTCGTTGTCAGTGGAACCGGGTGAGGGGACACTAATTATGGGGGCGAGTGGCTGTGGCAAGAGTTCTTTGCTAAGAGCGATCGCTGGGTTGTGGAACACAGGAACAGGCTGCATCATGCGACCTGCCGTGGAAGACATCTTATTTTTGCCTCAACGTCCTTACATGATTCCAGGATCCTTGCGAGAACAGCTGCTTTACCCAAATGCCAGCCGCGACAGTTCCTTGGAGGAATTGGAGTCCGTGCTGCACCGGGTTAACCTTTCTGAGCTGCTGGCCAAGGTGGGCAGTTTGGAGGTCCAATTAGATTGGAGCAGTGTTCTGTCCCTAGGAGAACAACAGCGTCTAGCCTTTGCCAGACTCTTGCTCAATCAACCTCGCTATGCCTTCTTGGATGAAGCAACCAGTGCATTGGATCAGCAAAACGAGCGGCATCTCTATCAGCAACTACAGCAAACCGAAACCACGTTTATCAGTGTTGGTCACCGAGAGAGTCTGCTGAAGTACCATCAGCAAGTTCTGGAACTATCGAGTGATTCTAGCTGGCAGCTCTGTAAGTCCTAGATTGATTAGTTACAATTAACCCACTCTTGTAAGAGTGGGTTAGACAACAAATTTAAAGTTAACCACCAATGGCGTTATTAGTAGACGCCAGGATTATAGCGATCATCGCCCGCATTATGAACCTCTGAGGTCTCAGTCACGGTAAAATCATCAAGGTGAGCTTGTAAATTTTTCTTCTGCCTTGCGCTTAGTCCCGGAATTTCCAGGACATCTTCTACTGACTCGTAGGGTGCATTTTGAATAATCTTACTAGCCAGGCCTGGATAGAATCCTTGATATTTGCGAAACTTTCGCACATGGGTATTGTTCAGGTCAATCTTCTTACCAAACTCGCTGGATAACTTGCGATCAGCCGCATTGCTCCGGGATGACAGAGCGATTAAAGCCGTAGATGAGGGCAACGTTAAGTTATTTAAAGAAAATGTGTCTGCTGAAGACATAGGGGAAGCGATCGCACTTTGGGATAAGCCTAAGCACCCCAAGCTAAGCACTAGAAGGCATAGCACTGCTAGATGAACCAATTTTCTCATCATAAAACTCCTTACTTACACAACACAGCACTAAGAGAAATTTAATCTCTGTGGGTTTAGTTTAATTTTTGTTTCCTATCATCTCATATTATCGAAGTCCAGACACAAGACCTAAACTTTTTCCAGAAGACGATTCCCACCCTAGTTACTTGACAAATTTTGCTTTGTAAGCTAATAGCTATCAGCTATCAGCTATCAGCTATCAGCTATCAGCTATCAGTTATCAGCTATCAGCTTATGGGCTACAGATAGTGCTACTGTTCGCGCAGCGTGGCCATTCGCGTAGCGTGGCCAACGGCCAAGGCCAAGGCCAAGGCTGACCGCTGACCGCTGACCCCTGACCCCTGACCCCTGACCCCTGACCGCTGACCCCTGACCGCTGACCCCTGACCCCTGACCCCTGACCGCTGACCCCTGACCGCTGACCCCTGACCGCTGACCCCTGACCGCTGACCCCTGACCGCTGACCCCTGACCGCTGACCCCTGACCGCTGACCCCTGACCCCTGACCCCTGACCCCTGACCGCTGACCACTGACCAG
>NZ_JAAHHC010000081.1:0-18480 GCF_010672265.1 Moorena sp. SIO3A2 | reverse complement strand
TTCCCCCCATGAGCGACTGCCGTGGTTCCCCCCATGAGCGACTGCCGTGGTTCCCCCCATGAGCGACTGCCGTGGTTCCCCCCATGAGCGACTGCCGTGGTTCCCCCCATGAGCGACTGCCGTGGTTTCCCCCATGAGCGACTGCATCAAGACATGGAATAATAAAAGTGGATGGAAAAGTATCTTAAATAATTTTCGTTTAATTATTCAACCAACTCTTTTATTAGGATTGATTTTACCGTGGCTAAATGTTATAGATAATTATTATTTTTTACTCGGATTTCATGATTTAATTGATACTATAAATCAAGTTAAACCATTTTAAGTTTATTGATCAACTCCCCGATTTTTTATTATCTCTTAAATTCGGAGAGTGACAGAAGAGGGATATAGCAACCGAAGTATAGTTTAGGAAAGAGTATTTTGGTTGAAAGGGAGCAGGGAGTAGGGACTAAGGCCGTAGGCCACGCGGGGCGCGTTCGGAGCAGAAATATGTCTTAAGCTTTACTTCGACTGCTATATAATGATAGAAGGTCGATAGATAAGTGTAGAAACAGTGAGACATCAAGCCGTCAAAATAAGGATTTACCCCACACAAGAGCAAATTCATATACTTGATCAGCACTTTGGCTGTGCTCGTTGGTGGTGGAATTATGCGCGCTAAATCAATGCATAGAAACTTACAAAGAGACAGGCATTGGGTTGTCTTGTTCTGCACTCAATGCTATGTTGCCAAAGCTCAAAAAAGATGAGAAAACCGAATGGCTAAAAGACTGTTACTCTCCTTGGGGGGAGGTAAATGCCTGTACTTCCTGCGGAAAATGCGTAGATGCTTGTCCCACAGGGGCAATTTTCCGTAAGGGCACAACAACTGCAGAGAAAGAACGCGATCGCGGTAAGCTGGAATTTTTGGTTACAGCTAGAACCAAACAAGAATGGAAGCGATAGGTTCTACTAATTAATAGTTGGACAATTGGATCAGTAATAGTTATGAACAAATCTCAGACAAGCCTAATTAGTCATATCTCTTGGGGTCGTATGGAGGTAACCAATAATGGTGATAATTATCAATTCAAAGATTGTAAAGTATGGCCGGGAGGAGCTAAGGAATGGGATTGGAGACTTACAGGTACTCGCCATCAGCCCGGTATTCAACCCGCCGATATCGAAGAAATTTTGGCTCAGGGCATAGAGTTTATGGTTTTGTCCCGTGGTATGCAACTAATGCTACAAACCTGTCCAGAAACTGAGGAATTGCTCCATCAAATAGGAATTGAGTATTATATCGGGCAGACTAAATTAGCTGTAGACCTATTCAACAGTTTGATGCAACAAGGTAAAAAAGTCGGAGGTATATTTCATTCGACTTGTTAACTCGTTATCAGCTTGAGTAACGATGGAAAAAATTAAATTAGCAACAGTATGGTTAGCGGGGTGTTCGGGATGTCATATGTCCTTTTTGGATCTAGAGGAATGGCTGCTCGAACTCGCCCAATATGTAGATGTGGTTTACAGTCCCGTTGGGTCTGACCTGAAAGAATACCCGGAAAACGTGGATGTTTGTTTAGTAGAGGGTGGTATTGCCAATGAAGATAACTTAGAACTCATTAACCAAGTTCGGGAACGTAGCAAAATCCTCGTTTCTTTCGGAGATTGTGCCGTCACTGCCAACGTTCCTGCTATGCGGAATATGCTGGACGGTGCAGAACCTGTTCTCAAACGCGCCTATCTCGAATTGGGGGATGTCACTCCCCAACTCCCTTACGAACCAGGAATTGTACCGGAATTACTAGAGCAGGTACTGCCCGTTCACCAAGATAGCAGCTTGTAGTAGGGTGGGCAAAAACAGTTTGCTTCTTTTGAGTATTCTAGATTATATTACTTTGCCCACCCTACTTTAATTGGTCTGTTCGCGTAGCGTCCGCGTAGCGCATAAGCTGATAGCTGATAGCACCTCAAGTAGCGTCCGCGTAGCGCATAAGCTGATAGCTGATAGCTTACGTTTTAGAATACTACAGCGGAATTGGTTCTGGTAAAGACGTCTATATCTAACCCCCTATTTAATACTGCAACTTCCGATCCATCAACCGATAAAAAGCCGGTGAAGGCGTCGTAACTTACATCAGTGCTGCCTACAACTACTATCGCATCACTTCCTACTTCGAAGTCGAGGATAATATCCAAATCTCCTTCTAAGAACTGATCTGCGAAAAACTCGTAGATATCGCTGCCGCCGCCACTGATCAGAACATCGGATCCTTCATTGCCAACAACAACATCATCTCCTAAGCCGCCTCGAACAATATCATCTCCCAGACCGCCGAAGACAAAGTCAGTTCCTCCAGCACCCTGGATGTTATCGTCTCCTGCTCCAGCCATGAGTATATCTACTTCATCGCCGCCAGCTGCTACATCATTACCGTCGCCAAAAATAAAAATGTTAGTTTGATCTTCTTGTCCTACGGCGAATACACCTCCACCCTCTTGAGGGCTATCAAAAAACATTGCACCCTCAAAGTCGCTTATAAATAGCGGACCTGTGCTACCTGGACTTAATATTGCTGCCATTTAATTGTCTCCTTGTTTTAGCTTGAATTTTCTCTAACAGTTGATGTAGGGTGGGCAGTGCACCAGACAGATAATGAAGCTTGCAAAGCGCGCTGGTAGGCACTGCCCACCCTAGGATTAATGACAATGATGCAAGATATCGGTTAATCACGTTGTATTCAGGTAAATCGTTAATTGTTAATGGGAATTAATGGGAATTAATGGAAGTTACCATCAACAATTAACGATGAATGAGTAGTCTAAACTACTACCTGGTAGGATGAGTGTTTAACCGGAATTGATATCAACTATAATTTTTTATACTTGAATACAAATTATAAACAAATTATAAAAAAGTTAGACTTTTTTGATTTAAATCAAGTGTTAGAGGAAGCGATTATAAATTATTGTCAAGGATAAAAATTAGAAACAAATTAGACTTACTTGATTCAAATCAAGTTTTACACAGGTCATAGCTTGTCCGGTGAATCACTTCATATTCAGGGCAAGGGTTAATGCTTAATGGTTAATTGTCAAGAGTCAATTAACCATTTTCAATTTTCAATTTTCAATTTTCAATTAAGGTAATCAAACGCCTCTTACGAGTAATTGCTCCTGTTTTCTCTAGTTGCATCAAAGCTCGTGATACGGTTTCGGGAGTCAAACCTAGTTCAGCAGCAATTTCTTTGAAGGGTTGGTCTAAGCTGAGAACCGTTTGATTACGGAACTGAGCTAAGTAGTGTAGATATTGAAGTACCCGGTCGTGAGCAGTCCGAATTTATCGCCACTCTAAACGGACTCTGAGGGAGTGAATGTGTCTAACCAAAATGGTCATGAAATTCTCGGCCAAGTCAGGATAAAGGCAAAGGCTTGACAAAAGAAGTTGCTTGGGATAAAAAATTACTCGTGAAGCTACCTTAGCAATTGCTGTGTAAGGATAGACCGTTGAAAAAAGAGCACTTTCAGCTAAGCTCTCACCAGCTCTAACAACCTGAAGTGTAACCATTTTCCCTGATTGAGTGTAGTGAACAAGTTTGAATCGCCCTGTTTCCACTACAAAAAAAGACGATGCGGAATTTACCTGGTAAAATAGCTTCTGTTCAGCAACCAGATTCTGGAAGATGACACCCTGACTTAGAGCAGGGGGAAGGCTCTCAGGTTTCAATAGATTCATCAATAAGGCTTCTAGTACGGCACGACATGTGAATAGTTTAAGCAATCATTTTTGGCGATGTCTGTTGGAAAAGATCGGAAAAAATCAGAACTTGAACACAGAAAATGTCCCAGGCAGCAACTATAGTTGTTTCAATTAAGGATAAGACGGTAATGAGGTAAAATAAAAAGGGTATATTTTCAATAACTGACAGCAATGCCATACAGTCTAGATTTCAGAAAAAAAGTAATAAAGTATATAGAAAAAGGTGGAAATATTACAGAGGCAGCGAAAGTATTTGGGATAGGAATAGCGACAATATACAAGTGGTTAAATCGTTCAGAACTAAAGGCGACTAAGGTAGAACGTCGTCAAAGAAAGCTAGATTGGAAAGCCTTAGAACAAGATGTCAAAGAAAATCCAGATGCTAAATTAATAGAGAGAGCCAAAAAATTTGGAGTGCGCCCGAGTGCAATATTCTACGCACTCAAAAAAATGAAAATAACTCGTAAAAAAAAAGAACTTCGTTATCGGGAAAGCGATGCAGCGCGGTCTTGGGGGTTTCCCCCGGAGACGAAACCTGATTACGTTGAGCCTTTATGGTTGGTAGGTTATGCAAAAAAGGGTTAAAACTTATTGATTAAGGCGAGCCTGTCTTACGGTAACTATCGCCAAAGGCGACGCTTGGCCGTAGGCCACGCCAAAGGCGAACGCGAACAAACCATGAGCGACTGCATCAAGACAGAGATAGAAAAGAAAGAATAAAGTATTTAAGAGCATTAAGAGAATTAATAAAAATATCTGGAATCAAAAGCCTTGTATTCATTGATTAATCAGGGTTTGACAAAATACAGTCATGCCTTTATGGATGGTCCAAAAAAGGGAATAAACTGTATGGTGAACAAACAGTAAAACGAATAAAAATAGAAAATTTAGTAGCAGGAATAAGGAAGAAATCAAAAGATTTAATAGCCCCTTGTTTAGTGGTAGTCTGAATGCAGAAGTATTTGAAGGATGGTTAAGCCAATATTTATTACCCTCATTAACAATTCCTTCAGTATTAATTATGGATAATGCACCAATTCCTATAAAAAGTGCAATTAGAGAATTAGTAGAGTCAGCCGGTCATCAAGTATTATTTTTGCCGAAATACTCTCCAGATTTCAATGATATAGAGCATGATTTTAGTGCTTTAAAGAGAGCCAGAATGTATACTTCTATAGACACTTCTCTGGATGAAGTGATTCGTGAATATTGTGCTTCTTAGTGTCTCCTCCTTATTTAAAATAACTATAGGAGCAGGAATATCGGGGGTGCATCTCATATTTGTAAAAAAGAAGGGGAAGTGTGGGAAGTGTGGGAAATGTGGGAAATGTGGGGCGGGAAGTGTGGGGCGGGAAGTGTGGAAATTTTCGCGCGAATTTTTGCCTAATTGCATCGCTACCAAAAATCCCTATATAATTGATTAATTATTGCCTCTTGCCTCTTGCCTCTTGCCTCTTGACTTTCTCTAAGTGACTATGTTCACAACTCAAATAAAAATGCTATATTAGATATCAGTTAATCAGCTCAAATACATCTACTGTTTGCAGTTTTCCCTTGATTGAAACTTGACCCAATTCCCGATAGGTATACTGGTGCTTGGTCGCTTCATAGACACTACCACTGACGAGGATCTGACCCCCGTTGGCCATAGCTTGTAATCTGGCAGCGATATTGACTTCATCACCAATGGCTGTATAGTCCATATGCTGGGGAGAACCAATGTTTCCGACCACAACTTCTCCTGAACTAATCCCAATACCGGTTAGAAAATTCTCCCGGATCCAGGGGGTAGGCATAGTCTTAAGTTGATGTTGCATAGCAATAGCAGCTGCGATCGCTTGTCCCTGATTATCCTCTAGCTTAGAGGGGGCACCAAACATAGCCACAATCATATCGCCCACAAATTTATTTACTGTTCCCTCGTGGCTGAAGATAACATCCACCATGCAGGTAAAATATTCGTTCAGGTATTCAACAATTTTATGGGCTTCTAATTCTTCACACCGAGTTGTGAAATTCCGAATATCAGAGAACAATATAGTAATAGGCTTTTTGGCTGGAGTCAGAGAGATATTGCCCTTGGCATCAATAATAGCTTGGACAAGTTGGGAAGGAATATAGCGTTCCAGTCGGCTTTTAATCCGCTCCTCCTGTAGTTTATTTCTATGGAGCAAGGCATTTTCAATAGCTCCTGCTGCTTGAGCTCCAAGAATCGTTAAAAATTTCAAGTCTTGAGCTGTATAATTAACTGGTTTCTCACTACAAAAGTTAATCAATCCCAGCAGACCCTTTTGGGTTTTTAGAGGAGCACAAACCAGAGAGTTGATGGACTTCACACTAGCAATAAACCTGGGATCATCTTGAACCTGATTCACAATATCAGCCTTACCAATTCCTAGCCCATTCTTTGTATTACTATTGCTCAGCTGAAAAAATTCTGTTGGATTATACTGTTTGCCAAAGGCGGAGATTATATCTAGTTGCTCAGTTTCGGAATTAATTAACAAGACTGAACCACAATCTCCTGGAATCAGTCTTCTCGCTTCATCCAGGAACAGCTGAGCAATAGCGGACAGCTCTAAACAGGATGGAATCCGTTCCGAAACTCTATAGAGTAAATTAATTTCTCGGTATTGATCTAAGATAGCACTGCCTAGATCTTTTTTTTCTAATTCTTGATTAGCTAAATAATTCAGGAGTTCTTTAATTGCGATCGCTTTCTGATCCCCTTTGACCCAGCCAATCACCTGACCTCTTGCTTCAACGGGATATTTATTGGCTAAGTTACAACGTCCCAATATCGGAATTTTCCTAGGATTGTCCAACAGCAGCTTTCCGTGGATATCCTCAATCTGGACAGCGGTGTCTATGGCGTCAATCAGTTGACTTATGACCCCTAGCGCTTTTGGCTTAGAAATAATTTTTTTGAGACTGATAGATGCCATACTTTGTGCTACTATTGTAAGTTGGCTTAAAAGTATCGATTCAAAGTACTCCTCACCCGTTCCTCTCGAAGCATATTCTCATAGAGGATAGCATTAGATATGGCTGATGTGGCTTGAGATGCTAAAGCACTGATTAATTTCAAATCCCTGGCTGTATAGTCTACAGGTTTTTCACTACTGAGCTGAATGACACCAATTACCTGATCTTTGGTCTTGAGTGGAACACACATTAGGGAACTGATCGGATAATCAGATGGCACAAACCTGGGATCCGATCAGACATCGTTAACGATTTCTCCTACACCAGTCATAATCACACTGCCAACAATACCTGCTATCGATTGCTTGTGGGGTCTATCCCCCATTTCTGGCTCAAAGCTAGCCAGTACTTCCAGTTGGGATTTATCTTGGTCTAGCAAAAAGACAAATCCCCGATTCACTTGAATTAATTCCCTAGTTTGATTAATCACAATTTGAGCAACATCTTGAGGCATTAAATTGGCAGTTAATTTCCCCGATAGATTGTAGATTAAGTTTATTTATCGATAGTTCTCTAAGGTTTCTATAGCAATTGATCGGCGTTCTAGTTCTCGATTCGCTAAATAATTGAGTAGAGCGGCAATAGGACGAGCATTCTCTCCTCCCCTAACCCACCCTAAAGTAGTTCCTTTCAGGTCTATCTTGTATTTACCAGATGAATCATCAGGCTCATCTCCGAATAACAGTTGCTCATCAATGTCTTGAATACTAATATCTCCTCCCAGGGAATTTATCAGGTATGAGGAGCAGTGACGAGATGTCTTTTTGGGCAATTATTTTTTTCAGTTTAATAGCGGCCATGTAGTTTAGTAAAGCGGTTTTAAATTAGGTGAGTTACATTTTTTTAGGGAGCAGGGAGCAGGGAGCAGGGAGCAGCTTACAAGGGTATGATTTTAATATGGAAGGTATTCGCTGGCCAGAAAATCAATCGAGAGTAAAAGCAAACACGATATTGTAAAACTGATGATGAAAAGTCCTCAAGCTGATCAGGAATGGTTAAGAGTGGTCACCCTTAAAAATGCCCCACTTGAGTAAATCTCAGGCCATAGGATTAGCGATGGGTCGCAATGCAATCGCCATAACTCACAGTTGTGGATTATCGACGGTAACAGTGTTTCTAGCACAATTATTCAATAAGCCAGAAGGAAATGTCAGAGAACAATTGCGACAATGGTATCGAGAAGCCAATAATAAGTATGGTAGGTTCCGACAGGAAATAGAAGTAACTCAAAGTTTTAAACCGTTATTAACTTGGTTGTTGAGTTGGTGGTCGAAGGATGAAAAAAGCCTGGTGTTAGCTGCAGATGCTTCCACCTTGGGACAGCGCAAAACATTGTTGGTGATTAGTTTAGTCTATCGTGGCTGTGGCATTCCTGTAGCCTGGAAAATTATCAAAGCCACAGAAAAAGGTAGTTGGAAACCTTACTGGTGTCAATTGTTCGATCACATCGAAGTGAGCATGCCTGATGATTGGTTTGTGATTGTTGCTACAGATAGAGGGTTGTATGCCAAGTGGCTCTACGAGGCCATCAGGAAAAAGGGTTGGCATCCTTTGATGCGAATTAATCATCAAGGATATTATCGAGCCTCACACCATCAGAATTTTGTCCCAATGTCTTCATTAATTACTCAGGTTGGTCAGCACGCTTAGTGGTCGAGTCACCTGCGCATGCGACTCATAGTCTTGATTGTACTCTTCTGGCTAACTGGGAATCGGGCTATGCTGACCCTTGGTTAATCTTGACAGATCTATCTCCACAACAAGCTCAAATCTGTTGGTACAGTATGCGTAGTTGGATTGAATGTTTATTCAAAGATATTAAGCGTGGTGGTTTGGGCTGGCATCACACCAAAATGAGTGATCCTGGCCTTTCGGCCACGCTACGCGAACAACGGGCTGAAAGATTATGGTTAGCCATTGCCACAGCCACATTGTGGTTGGTTAGTGTTGGAGGAGAAACTGATGGTGATTTATCTGCTAGCAGTCTGTCTGACAACCATGGCAATAATAAGAGTGAATTAGATCAATCACCCTCAACAGCCACTGTCCAACAGACTAGTTGTGATCTCAATCAACCTACTCGTTATTTAAGTTGTTTCCGACAGGTGCGACCCGTGGCGAATTTAATTCGCCTACGGAAAGCGCACCTTAGGGGTTTTTTGATAATTTTGGCTTCTGTGATTAAACAAATGCCTTTACCTGTTGGCTGCTTTGTTCCTCCATTTTCTCTTGATTCTGGATAATTCTTAAAATCATACCCTTGTAAGGCAGGGAGCAGGGAGCAGGGAGCAGGGAGCAGGGAGCAGGGAGCAGGGAGCAGTGAAGTCATAAAAGGGAATAGGCAAAAGGTAATAGTGGTAAAATAATTTGGACATCATTAGACTATCAAAAAATATATTATTAATCTAATAATATAAAAAATATAGTGGCTAATTTATGTTCAAAACGCACCTTGTTAACCAACGCTTGTTCTTTGGCAATCCCTGAATTAACCAGAATCATATCAGGTTTGAATGAAATCGCTTTAGAAAGACAATCTTGACCATTTCGGGCATAAATTATCCGAATTACTCTTTTCCGTAATACCTGAGTAATCATTTGAGCTTGAGGGAGATGTTCCTCCACTATCAAAACTTGCTTAGTCGGCTTTTCTTGAGAGGTCAGTCGAACAACGTCTTTGAGCAGTTCTTCGAGATTAATCGGTTTGCTCAAACATCGCTCAACTCCTAGAGCATGTTGATCTTCAGTGATGGACAAAATGATAATCGGAATATCCATACTGTGCAAGTCATTTTTAACCACCGCTGCTGTATCAAACCCATTCATTTTCGGCATCACTACATCCAAGATAATTAGATCAGGAGGTTCTTGTTTGATCTGTTGAATTGCTTCCCAACCATCTTGCGCTTCCTGAATCCTGTAACCTTCTGCTCTAAGATGCTGCTTGAGTAGCTCTCGAATCGGAGCTTCATCATCCACAATCAGAATGGTTTTATCCCTGGAATTTGTGGTCATTTTCGAGGTGATCATGGATGATTTTAGTTGGGTGATCAGGGTTTCAGCAGCTATGGTTTTGACTCCAGGTTCAGACTCAACCGATATGGGTAAGCTAAAGGAGAAGTTACTCCCTTTACCCAGTTCGCTTTCGACCCAAATTTGTCCTTGATGATGTTCCACAATTTCCTTACAAATAGGGAGTCCTAAGCCGGTACCTTGAGGTTTTTCAGTTAGAGTATTACCCGCCTGTTTGAATTTTTCAAAGATCAGCGTCTGCTCGGCTTCAGAAATGCCTATACCGCTATCAATGATACTAACGGTAATCTCTGAACCAGTTCGCCTTACTTTACAGTATACAAACCCTTTATCCGTAAACTTAGCTGCATTAGAGATTAGATTAATCACCACCTGAATTAGTCGGTCTCGGTCACCAATTATCTGAGGTAAGCCCTCGTCTATACTCTTAATTAATTCCACATCATTCTGTTCAAACAGAGCAGTCGTAGCAATGATTGCTCGTTCTAGGACATCGACAACTGAGAGGGGTTGCATTTTCCACTCTACTCGACCAGCTTCTAGCTTAGCCAGATCCAGGACATCATTGATCAAAGCTTTGAGACGCTCCCCTTCGGAGATAATGATGTTAACATTTTCTGACACTTGCTTGAGGGTGCGCTGAATCTTGTGGTCATTGGTAGGAATTAAGGGAAATAGGGTTTTTTCCAGTTTTTTCTGAATCAGTTTGGCAAAACCCATTACTGAAGTTAGGGGAGTCCTCAATTCATGGGAAACTGTGGAAATAAAGTCTGTTTTCATCCGGTCTACTTCTTTTTCAAAGGTAATATCTCGGATCAGAATCACCGAACCCATAAAGCCATCCTGACTATCAGGGTTATCTGTAGCCTTAGTATCTTTTAGAATAGCAGTGGCTACGGCTTTGCCAATCCGTTGATTGGTCAGTTCTACTTCAGCGGTAAAGACTTGTTTAGGGTTAGTCTTAGTAAGAGTGACTAGGTTTGCGATCGCATTCCCCAACACTCCCTGACACCCTTGACCGAGTAACTCGGTTTCCCCCAAATCAAACAAGCTCACCAAAGCTGGATTGATGCGAGTAATTTTGCCCTTGGTATCTGTTACCAGTAATCCATCGGCTAAGCTTCTAATCATCGCATCCACGTAAGCTATAGTATGCTGTAATTGAGTCGTGGTGGTTTTGAGACACTGAGCTTGTTCACTGACAATTGTGTACTGTTCTTGAGTAGTGGTGTATAAATGTGCCTGGTTGATGGCGATCGCTAACTGATTGCTCACGGCTTGTAATAGCTCCAATTCCAAATCACTACAGCTCCAAGGCTTGCGGCGCATACAAATTAAATAGCCAGGAGGATGCAACCCCCGAATCATGACTGGTAACGCCAGATAGTTCCCTGTCTGGCAGTAGATGAGTTGATCACCACTATCATGGAAGTGAACCATCTGTCCTTGGCTTAAGCGATCGCATAAATCATCAGAAGATTCGATACGTATGAATCCCACTTGGGACGGTAAATCAGCTTTTCGATGTTCACACAGAATTTCCAAGCATTGTTGGTCTTGGTGATACCAGCCAAAAGTCACTCGGTCGAGACGCAAGAGGGTAGCAATTTCATTGACAGTAGTTTGCACAGTTGTTTCCAAATCCAGAGATTCACGAATACGAGTAGTAAGCCCATTCAGCAGCGCCTCCTGCTGAGCCCTGGCGTTGGTCTGCTCGAAAGTTTGAATCTGTAGTAAAGCAATAACCATGGCGATGATCAGCATCACTCCCAACACCGATGCCAGCAAATTGAGAGAATTGAGTTGTCGCTCCACATTAGCCCGGGGAATCACCAAAGCCACAGACCAATCCGCGTGTTGCAGAGAAGTATAGGCAACATACACCGACTGACCATGCAGTTCCATTAGGGTTACCGACTCTTGCGGGTTGGCTATTTTCCTAGCCTCCATCATCAGTTGAGCAATTTGCTTTAGATTGGGGTTAGGGGAGTCTAAAAAACTCCTACCAAATTGAATTACCTTTGGGTCTGGATGGGCAATGGGTACTCCTTTTGAGTCCAAAGCAAAGGCATAACTCCCTTCTCCCAAGGTAGTATTGGTAATCACCTCTGACAGTCGGTCTAAGGAAACCGGTCCAGCAAATTCTCCTATGGGGAAAGAAAATGGACCAGCCAACTCCCCTGGTTTTGGCAGGGTTACATCCCCCAGTTGCACATCCTCGTTGGTTAGGTTGTCCAAAGCCAGTTTTTTTGGAGTAATTTCCGTGTCATTGTTGGGGGGAACTGACCAGATCGGAGCCGCAATATTGACTTGGCGAATACCAGTAGAACGAGAGACTACCGGATTATCCACAAAGGTTTCTCCTTGCATCGCTCGTTGAAAGTGAGTGCGATCGCTAAGATTCTTCCCCTCAATAAAACCTGCACGACTGGTGTAGTAAGAGCCATTCCCCTTAGCCATGACAAACATATGAAAATCGGGCAATCGTTCTTGCTCGAGTTGCAGATAGGGTTGAGCAACCTCCCAGTCCAAAGACCGAACTTGGGGACTATTAGCAATCGTTTCCACCTTCGCCATCAGAGCCGCCAGCCATTCATCAATTTGATGTCCCGCCATCTTGACCTTCAATTCAGCATTATCCTCCAGACTCTCAAGAATTAGACTCTGAACCACCCAATAACTCGTGAAAGCTGCTGTTCCCACTAGGGCAATGGTGCCACTAATTAACAACCGGGGAACAGAACGCCTTGGCTGCCATAGGGATTGATAACTATTGTGCTTAAGCCACCACTGGCGTCTAAACCAAGTTCCCATATCTCTTATGGAAAATCCTTCCTGTTGTTCCTGAGAAACTTCAGCAGCTTTTGCCTGGGGTTGGGCTAGGATAGTGGGGTCCGAGCAACTGGTGTCCACCTCTGATGCTAAAGGAATACCGCTCACCTGACAGTACCCGTGTGGGTAAACCTTGAGTGGGGAATTATCCGGAAGTGAGTTTCTCTGGGAACTAGCATTAAAACGATTCAGTCTCACTGTTCCGAAGATAGTCCTTAGGCTGGGTTGCCTACTGGTGGGATAAGATGACAATTGTTTACCTCCCCTTTCTCCCCTGATGCCCTCTCTTCCCCCTCTTGCATCCGAGTACAAATTATCCCTATTTTGGACAATACCCCAATCACTTCCAGGCTGGGGATTGACCTGGGTAGAGTACCTACCCTGCCTTCTTGGGTACAGTGCTTCTGGCTGATTGTCTCCCCGCCAATCCAGATAACCTTGTAGCAGTTGCCGCAACAGTTCCATACCATTGATCCAGAGGTTTTCTTCTATCTGGTAATAGGTGAGACGGTATGCTTCTTCAGAACAGAGCCAATTAAGAATTTCTTCAAAGTACTCACGAGCCTGGAGAAATGGATTGAGCTGAGTGTATTCAGATGTTTCCATAATAAAATCGGATATAGCTTTGATATGATCTCGCCTAATCTCTACCAGGAAAATTATAGTCAGTCCGGGTAATTTTTTTTTTAAGTGGTTAGTCGTTAGTCGTTAGTCGTTATATCAAGTCCGGTTAATCACTTATAGCAGTCGCCAGGGCAGTTAGGACATGACAAAAGTCTCAAACCTAAGTAAGCGCAAGAGTTTGACTTCTGACTTCTGACTTCTGACTTTTGAATTATGCTATACCAAATAGTCCCTGTTTTGGTAATGGGCAATCGGTAATGGTGAATCGTCAACTACCAAGTACAAATTACCAAGTACAAATTACCAGAGAAGAGATATCATAATTAGTCAAACTGATTGGATATAATCGGTAATTTACCCTGAATTATCAATTACAAATGACGAATTGTCAGTAATATTACGGTTGACTTGTGGTTCGGTCATTTGATGAACTTCAAATAGGGTCATACTAACTAATACCAATTTCATTTATTCGAGCTACAGATGGTGAACAGGTGTAGGTTAGTCGGTTAGTCGGTGAGCGGGTTATCTTCTGAACCTTCAAATGTGGCCCATGGACAATCAACCATTAAAGTCTAACAATAATCATAATTATTGTTAGACTTTAATGGTTGATCCGTAGAATAAAACTAGTGATATCAAAAATATTTTTTATATTTATTTGGTTATATTTATTATTATAATTTTAATTTCCATAAATAATTATTATAAATTACCATATAAATCAATCAACTATATGGTCAAATCCTCAGACTATAGTCTTTTATTTGATGAACCAATTCAGCCAATACCACTCAAATTAGAACTAAACAAAGACAAGGTTAAACTGGGCAAGGCGCTTTTTCATGACCCCCGACTGTCACAGGATAACACCATCTCTTGTGCTAGCTGCCACAATCTAAATACCGGTGGTACAGACTAAATGGTGCGTTCAATTGGGATCAACAATAGGATTGGCTTGATTAATGCACCCACAGTCTTCAACAGTGGATTCAATTTTAAGCAACATTGGGATGGAAGCGTTGAAACCCTGGAGGAACAGATTGATAGACCAATCCATGCAGAGCATGAAATGGGTTCTAATTGGCAAGAAATCCTCAGTAAGCTCAAGCAATCCCCTGAGTATGTCTCACTATTTAACCAACTGTATAAAGATGGTATCAACAGCGACAACATCAAGGATGCGATCGCTACTTTTGAAAGATCGCTTTACACTCCCAACTCACGCTTTGACCAATTTTTGCGCGGCCATAAAAATGCCCTCTCCTCCTCAGAAAAAGAAGGCTATCGTCTGTTTAAAGCCTATGGCTGTGTTAGCTGTCACCAAGGAGTCAATGTCGGCAGTAATATGTTCCAGGCTTTTGGTCTGTTTGGGGATTACTTCAAAGATCGCGGTAAGCTTACCAAAGCTGATTTGGGACGCTTTAATGTCACTGGCAATGAACGTGATCGTTATGTATTTAAGGTTCCCAGTTTGCGGAACGTGGCTCTAACATCACCATATTTTCACGACGGTTCAGCTGAAACTCTTGAAGAAGCTGTGACGATAATGGGCAAATATGAATTGGGACGCCCACTGTCGCCAAACGATATTGGTCTGATTGTCAAGTTCCTCAAAACTCTCACAGGCGAGTATCAAGGAAAACCATTGTGAACAAAACTCAATTGCTAAAGCTCATAAATACCTTGGCTGCTGTTTTTATCTTGGCTTTTTTGGTTAGGAAAAGTCTACCAATTAACCTTGAATAACACCAACAGTATCAAAATATAGCGGTTTTTAATCTAGTAAGGTACAAGTTTTTGGGTTTTAGGGAGCAGGGAGCAGGGAGCAGGGAGCAGGGACTTCGGAAGAGGGAAGAGGGAAGTCGGAAGTGGGAAGTCGGAAGTGGGAAGAGGTAAAAAAATATGTGTACCTCATGAGGATAAAAAGCGCTATCCTTTAAATCAACAAAAGGAGATAGATGTAATATTAAATCAGGATATTATAAAATCTCGCTACGAGATTAGCAGCTATTACGATCCATTTGTCAAGCATTTATCTCAACTCAAATATAATCAAAATAGCCTTAACATAATCCCGACATTTATTAATCAGTACGGCAGGTAAAAACTTACTAAAATAATAAAAAAAATCAGAAATCAGAAATCAAAAATAAAAGTTAATCAAAAGATTAAAATTCCAGAATGCAATTCTACAAAACTCCCTTAGTTACTTACCGTTTATGACTAATGATATCGTAAAAAATACCTCGAATAAAAGCGGAAGCCATTATTTAGAAGTTATTCTAGATGAACTGCTGAAAAATATCCTGCTTTACAACCTCAACTCTGATCAGGAATTAGAAGCGCTGATCAAGGACAATATGGATAGGCTGTTGCTGGTCAAAGACCAAAATAATTTTGGTAAAGATGAATAATTTATCGATCTAGCCCTCAGCCATTACCGAAAAATTATGAGCAATAAACCTCAGGTAGATGAACTGACCCAGCAGCTGCTACAGCTCCCTACCAAGCAGCTAAACGAAGAACTAGATTACGTCTATTGGGACTTTAGCCAAAATCAAGCCAAAATCAAGCCCTTACTCGCTTTATATCTGATAAATACGTCCGGATTTTCCTGGAGCCAATGAACATGCGCGGCAAGACATGGCACTGCGAAAAGCATCTATTGCTTCAGCAAATGTCTTTAAAGGTTTCGATGCCCATCGTCTTCGCAATCCCCCAGTTAATTGATGCCAAAGAATAAAAGTATAGGCACACATGACCAAGATAAAATGCCTCATCAAGCTGCGTTTATGGCGAACTTGATATTCTTTGAGTCCCAACCACCACGCTTGCTCCCGATAAAATACTTCCACCCAATTTCGTTGAGCGTAAGTCTCGACCACCCATTGGGGAGTGACCACATCCGTTTCGACATTTGTCAAAAAATAGTCACGGTGCGCTTTCCAATGGGCGAGTAAATCGCCCTTGGGTCGCACCGCAATATCTGTGGCTTGACTAAAAGTCGGTTGATTCATGACGATAGCCAGACTTCTTTTTCCACTCAGACGAGATATTTCTACTTCGAGGGTGGCAACCCACAGGGTTTTTGACTTATTTAGATTTAGTTGAACTTCTGTGAAAGCCTCATCCGGAAGGCTTTGGGCTAACTCATCAACCCGAATAGTAACTCCCGAATTTTTGGCGTTCGGGTCACTCACTTTTCGTTCGCGTAGCGTGCGCTTTTGGCGCATTTTTTAGCGATTCGGACTAAATACTTGAGTTGTCGATTTTCTAGCTCTAATAAAAATGATGTATTGTTTCCATATCCAGCATCTATCAGGACCATTCCTGGATGATATCCCCGACTTAATGTCTTATCAATTAACCCCAAGGCTAGCTCCGGTTTCGCGCAGGTTGGCTGGATCTTTTTTTCCCTGGGGCAATGAGTTCCCGTGTTGATATAACTCAAGATCTAACGGTAGACTTTTTCGACCATCATACAGATGGGTTGTTACCACCACAATTCCATTATCCGTTTTCCCGATTTCCCCAATGTAAGGCAGACCGACACCTTCGGTGAAGTTTCCACTTTTCCGTTCGCGTAGCGTGCGCCAAAAGCGCTTTGTCCGCTGTCGTCTACAATTAGTGCAAATCCACGTTCGCGTAGCGTGCGCCAAAAGCGCAGGGATTTTGGTCTGACGACAGCTATTCATCACTTGCAACCGGCGTTCGTTAATCTCTTGTTCACTCCAGGAAGCTCGCACCGCAAAATGCCGTAGGCTGTGGTATGAGACATCAGAGCGCGTTTCCGGCAATCTGAGATAGGTTTTTCCGTTCACTTTCTCCCAATAATCCCCCGCTGGTAGTGCCTAAACTCTTTTTTTTGAGCTTTTGTGTGAAAGATATCATCAAAACGCTTGCACCATCTCAAGGGAGCATGGAGGCATTGCTGTGGAAACAGTTTCTTTCATGGGATTGGACGGAAAAAGTAATCAACCTAAAAAACTTACCCTATATAGCATAGCACTATTTATGCCTTGAATTATCGCGCTTAGTCCCACTATAACCTCTACTATCGCCAAGCTATTGATACAGCTAATACTTATCGTTTATATGCCTATAGTTGGTTGTTGATTTTGTTGGCTTGGATTGCCTATTTAATTATCAACAATTTGGTAAAAGCTAACCGTCGTACCATCAACATTCTCGAAAGTATCACGGATGCCTTTATTTCCCTAAACGACCAGTGGCAGATTACCTATCTTAATCCCCAAGCTTTCCAAATGCTACAGAGTCAACCCGAACAGCTTCTGAATCAGAATCTGGAGGAGGTGTTTTCCGGAGTCTTTGGCTCCAAGTTCTACCAGGAATGTCATCGGGCGGTTGCTGCACAGGTTGTTGTCACCTTTGAAGAATACTATCCACCGACCAAACGTTGGTTTGACGTGAAAGCTTATCCAGGTATTAATGGTCTTTCAGTGTTCTTTCATGACATTACTGAGCGCAAACAAGCCTCCCGGGTCTTGCAGCAACTCAATGAGGACTTAGAAGCTAGGGTAGAAGAACGTACTGTCCAACTTGCTGAAAGTATGAAAGAAGCCGAAAAAGCGCGGACTAAGTCTGAAGAAGCTAACAAAGCCAAAAGCGAATTTCTTGCCAATATGAGCCATGAACTGCGCACCCCCCTCAATGCTATCCTAGGATTCACCCAATTGATGAACCGTGACTCATCGCTGAATCAGGAACATCAGGAATATCTAGCAATCATTAGTCGCAGTGGTGAGCATTTACTGAACTTGATCAATGACATATTAGAAATGTCCAAAATTGAGGCAGGTCAGATAACTGTAAATGAAACTAGCTTTGACCTGTATCGTCTGCTGGATAGTCTCGAAGAGATGTTAGGACTGCGAGCCGCCTCCAAAGGCTTACAGCTCATCGTTTACCGAGAGCCAGAGCTTCCTCGATATGTGAAAACAGATGAGGGAAAATTGCGCCAAGTTTTGATTAATTTACTGGGAAACGCTATCAAATTCACTCAAGAAGCTCACGGGGTGACAAGAGAGCTAAAAAGATTGCTGTATAATAATCATAGCCCGTTGACCCTGGAGATAAAAAGGGAGCTTATTAGGAGTTAATCTTATTAATTTGGGTGCGGCTCTTTTAAAAGTACGGTAGACTAGATCTCAGTAAAACTGACAAATTAGTCAGAGTAATAGTTTGAGTCAATACCTCCTGGTGGGTGACCAGCTGAAAAAGTCAGCAGTAGTTCAGGA
>NZ_JAAHHC010000080.1:0-19228 GCF_010672265.1 Moorena sp. SIO3A2 | reverse complement strand
AAATACGTTCTCTAATATTTCCATTTTCTTCTATTTTTAAGGCTTTTTGAAGTATTGTTTTTTGCTGTCAGATAATTTTTTGCTGGCATATTTCCTATTATTGGGTTATTTATTAATTTTTATTATACCAATTTAAATGCCGAACAGCTTATAGTTCAGTCTGTAGTAAGGAAACCTTCAATACTTTAGGGCATATGCTATGGAAAAAACTCCGAAGATGGGGATATAGGAGGCATCCCAAGAAATCGAAATCCTGGGTAACCAAGAAATATTGGGGAACCATCGGGAAAGACAAATGGATGTTCATGACCGGGCAAGATAATTACTTGCCCAAACATGCCAAAATACCTATTGTTCGGCACAGAAAAGTCAAAGAAACCAGAAGTCCCTACGATGGCGATTTAATCTACTGGAGTACCAGAATGGGTAAACATCCCGAAACTACCATTCAGAAGGCAAAACTTTTGAAAAGGCAAAAAGGGAAGTGCTCCCACTGTGGTCTTACCTTTAGGGATAGAGACGAAATGGAAATGCATCACATCTTACCACGCGCTAATGGTGGAACTAACAAAGATGAAAATCTGGAATTACTACACCTTCATTGCCACGATGCCAAACACGGGACAAAAGTCAACGCCAAAGAGTTAGATGAAAACCCGTTTTAGAGGTACCAATGACAATGGTTCCGTTTGATGAGGAGCCGGATGAGGTGAAAGTCTCACGTCCGGTTTTGAAGACGAGTCAGTGGGGTGACTCACTGGCTTAGTTTAATAAGGGAAGACTTTTGAAAAGGCAACAAGGGTTTGAAGTTACCGTAAGATAGTGGAGCCTTTATAGTTGGTAGGTTATGCGTAAAAGGTTGAAGTCTTTTGTAGTAAGGCGACCCTATCTAAGGTTTCGTTTCCGGAAATGCGCTCACTGTGGTCTTACCTTCAGAGATGGAGATTTATTGGAAACACATCACATAATACCACGCGCTAAGGGTGGAAACGACCTAGACAAAAATCTAGAGCTGTTACACCTACATTGCCACGATACCAAGCATGGGACAACAATCGATACTACAGAGTTAGATGGAAACCCGTTCTAGAGGTACCAATGACAACGGTTCCTATAATGACGAGCCGTATGATGCGTGCATTGTCACGTACGGTTCTGAAGACGAGTCGGTGAGGCGACTCACCGGCTTAGTTTAATGTGACACTGGGCAAACTGGTTCTAAAAAAGTGTCTTAAAGTCCCGGCCACAACCTGAATTAAACAATGTGCGACCGGCGACACCGACCAAGAAATATTCTCGCAGTGGTTTTGCCTTGCTAACTGCAATCTCCGAGAAGGTGTCAGGCAAATTGAACCGCCCTAAATCACCAAAACAATCTGGGAAATGGAACGAGTAAAAACGACAGCAATACCGGGTCTGAAGGAAGGTCGTACCTTCGGTAAGTAAGGCATTACTTAATCCCCACTGTCGGGTAGGATGCAGGCGGAAACTGCCTGCGGGTATCCAGAATATACGAATCAATGGAGAGTATGGTTAGACACGTGAACAGACACAGTGAACTTTGGAAAGGACAAAAGTGGAAACAACTCCGCCGAAACCTATTCCGCCTACAGCGAAGAGTATATAAAGCGGTTCAAGCTGGTGACTTGAGGAAAGCTCGGTCTATACAGAAACTGATTCTGAAATCCCGCTCGGCTCAACTCCTGGCCATCCGTCAAGTGACACAGCTAAATCAGGGCAAAAAGACCGCAGGTATAGATGGCAAAACCGCCCTCAGATACCAAGAACGGTTAGAACTATTAGAAGAATTGAGGCAAAACGCCCTCGACTGGAAACACTCCGGTCTCCGTGAAATTCCAATCCCTAAAAAGAATGGAAAAGTAAGGATTCTAAAAGTACCAACCATTGCGGACAGAGCATGGCAAGTAAGCGCAAAATTCGCACTCGAACCAGCGCACGAAGCTACCTTTCACGCCCGGAGTTACGGGTTTAGGACTGGTAGAAGCGCCCACGATGCCCAAAAATACATATTCAATAACCTAAATTCCCGAAAAAACGGCATCCAGAAAAGAGTAATAGAACTAGACATCAAAAAGTGTTTTGACCGCATCTCCCACAAATCCATCATGGATAGATTGCTAGCCCCAGCTAGTCTGAAAATGGGGATATTCAGATGTCTATTAGCTGGCATCAATCCGGAATTCCTTGAACAAGGAACGCCCCAGGGAGGAGTAGTCAGCCCACAAAAGCGCCAACATCGCACTTGATGGAATAGAGGCCATTCACCCTAGCGTCCGATCTGCGGATGATCTGGTGATTTTCCTAAAGCCAAAAGACAACGCCGAAAAGGTATTGAATAAAATTAAAGCCTTTTTAGCGAAACGCGGGATGGAAATTAGTGAAGAAAAGACCAGGATAACCAAAACGACAGACGGATTTGACTTCCTGGGCTGGAACTTCCTCCTCCAGAAAAACGGAAAGTTTAGGAGCATTCCCTCAGAGGATAACTACGAAGCAATCCGGAAGAAGATTAAAGCCGTAGCCAACAGCTCGAATTATGGTGCTAAAGTCAAGGCAGAAAAATTAGCCCCTATTGTCAGGGGCTGGAGGAATTACCATCGGAATGGCAAGATGGACGGTTCTCGAAATAGTTTATGGTTTGCTAATAAATCAGCACACCGCAAATTTTTGAAGGAAAAGAAAATCGATAGAACAGAGGCCGAAAGGCTAATCAAGAAAGCATTCCCAAAGGTAGGATACTCCGAAAACAAGCATGTGTCGGTCAAAGGGACTAAGTCCCCTTATGACGGAGACTTAGTCTACTGGAGTCAGCGAAACAGCAAACTCTACGACAATGCTACAGCAGATGCCTTGAAGAAACAGAACCATTCTTGTGGACATTGCGGACTAAGGTTCATAGGTAACGAATCTGTACACCTCCATCACATAGATGGAAACCACGACAATTGGAAACCAAAGAACCTAATGGCCGTACATCGGAGTTGTGATCAACTCATCCATGGGGGCAGACCGAAAGGTCAGGATATCTAGGAGCCGTATGAGGGGAAACCTTCACGTACGGTTTTGAAGGAGAGGGTGCGATTCGTTAGCTAGAAACCTTTACCCTACAAGGGTTTTGGGGGATTAGCTGCTTGGTTCAATGAACCCTGACAACTTGATAACCATGGTGGTGAAAAACCATCCCGGAGACAAAACCTTAGAATAGTGCAGCCTTAGTACAAAACCTTACTCCTATGATGCCTAACCTGCTGACCATAAAGGCTGCACTATTCTTTCGGTAACTTCTGACCCTCATGAAATCCGAGTGACAGCCCTACCCTGATTCATAGGAACTAACAAACCTATGGGTTAATGCAAGGGTCGAATATTGGAACACCCTTAACCTGACCGGTGTCAACAATAGGCAAAGAACTCATGGGTACGAGAGAAAGGTACGTTTGAATCATCGTCACAGAGATGTAGCGAAAAAAGGTTTGACACGCTACGGAGAAAAACTCAACGGAATTAGGATTACAAAGTTCCTCCCCTTTGTAATGGATTTCCCAAACAGTTCCCGGTGAAAAGTACCACCCTAAAAGTTCAAAGAATGGTTATCAGGAACGAAATAACTCTCATATGTACTCTCAGTAAGGTCGATTACTGAGTAGGTAGTTAGCCGCATGTCATATGAGGGCAAGATTGAGTCAGAAGCCAAAGCCTAGGGTAATGCCCAGGATATGCTGACGGACTCACGTTATAGGAAAAGATGTAGTTGTAAGTAGCAATGAAAATGTCTAAAACTCGGGGATTCGCCCCACAGTCGGAATGGAAGAAAGTCAACTGGCGGAAGCTAGAAAAGAATGTCTTTAAGTTGCAAAAACGAATATATCAAGCCTCTCAACGTGGTGATGTCCGCGTGGTAAGAAAGTTGCAAAAGACTCTGATAAAGTCCTGGTCGGCCAAGATGATTGCGGTCAGACGGGTAACCCAGGAGAACAAAGGGAAGAAGACTGCTGGAGTAGATGGGGTCAAATCATTAACACCAAAACAACGGCTTACTTTAGTCTCCAACCTAAAAGTTTCTAAGAAAGCCCAACCAACCAGAAGGGTATGGATTCCTAAACCTGGACGGAAGGAAAAGCGACCATTGGGTATCCCAACCATGTATGACCGCGCTCTCCAGGCACTTGCCAAACAGGCATTAGAACCTGAATGGGAAGCAAAATTTGAACCCAACTCCTATGGGTTCAGACCAGGACGTTCATGTCATGATGCCATCGAAGCAATATTCAATAGCATCAAACAAAAGCCCAAATGGGTACTTGATGCTGACATAGCCAAATGCTTCGATAAAATCAATCACGATGCACTTCTAACTAAACTGAATACCTATCCATCCATGAGACGCTTAATAAAGTCCTGGCTAAAAGCCGGTGTGATGGATAGTGGGACATTCTCACCTACAGATGAGGGCACCCCTCAGGGTGGAGTTATCTCTCCACTAAAGCGCGAATATAGCCCTCCACGGAATGGAACAGGCCATATGGGATTACGCAAATTCTGTAAAAGGCAAGAAAACCCACTATAAAAAGGGACTAGCTCTAATCAGATATGCCGACGATTTTGTCATCCTACACCAAGACCAAAAAGTGATAGAAGAATGCCTTGAAGTCATCAATAATTGGCTACATGACATGGGTCTGGAATTAAAGCCTAGCAAAACCAAAATGACCTATACCTTTAACGGATTTGAATTCCTTGGATTTAATATCCGTCAGTACAAAGTAGGCAAAAACCACTCTAAACAAGGCTTTAAAACCATCATCAAACCATCTAAGGATGCAATTCTAGAACATTTCGAGCGGCTTTCAAAAGTCATCGACAGACATAAAGCCGCTCCTCAAGAGGCTTTAATCAAACACCTCAAACCTATTATACGCGGATGGTGCAACTACTACAGAGGAGTCTGTAGCAAAGAAACCTTCCAAGATTTAGGTTACATGCTCTGGAACAAACTCCAAAGATGGGGATATAGAAGACACCCAAAGAAAACCAAAACCTGGGTAAACAAGAAATATTGGGGAACCATCGGAGAGGATAATTGGATATTCATGGCAGATGAGGATAATTACCTCCCAAAACATGCCAAAACTGAAATAATAAGGCATAAAAAAATCCAAGATACCAGAAGTCCCTACGATGGAGACCTAATCTATTGGAGCACCAGAATGAGAGAACATCCTGAAATGCCAGCTCAATCGGGAAGGCTTTTGAGAAAGCAAAAAGGGAAATGCGCTCATTGTGGTCTTACCTTCAGACCTGGGGATTCAATGGAAATGCATCACATACTACCACGCGCACTGGGTGGAAATAACAAGGATGAAAATCTGGAATTACTACACCTAACCTGCCACGATGCCAAACACGGGAAAAAAGTCAACGCCTTAGAGTTAGATGAAAACCCGTTTTAGAGGTACCAGCGACAATGGTTCCTATGATGAGGAGCCGTACATCGGTGACAACTTAAGCCTGTATGCCAATTGTCAAGGGGGTTGACGAAAAAGGCTTGAAGAAAAACTCAGACTGACCCTTTTGTCGGTCAGGAAAAGGAGCAACAATAAGTTTGACCTTGGGTTTTCGCTGCTGTTTGACGATACCTAAATCCTGATTCTCTGGGGCAGCAAAATACTTAACTGGGTCAGAAGCTAATCCTTTGTCATGAGCAACATAAAAATGATAGAGACCTCGATAAATCATCTCTAAAGAGATGCGGTCAAAGGGTAAAGAAAGCTCCGAGGCTACAGCATCACCTAAATCCACTAAAACCGCATAAAAAAGCCACGTCCCCCAAATCTGTAACTTAACTCCATTAAGAGAACCAGTCCATAAATAACTTAACCCTAAAAGTCGTTTAACTGTATTAAAAGCCTCTTCAATCCGCCAACGCCGTCCATACAAATCAGCGACGACATAGGGAGGTAAAATCATCGGATCAAGCACACTCGTTAAATAAGAATGCCAAGTTTTGCCCGAGCGCACTTCTATTAAACGTAAAGTCACAAACGGAGTTTTTTTAGTCCCAGAACCCATCCGAATCAGACGGTCACGAAGACTATAACTATCACTGAAGACTTGCTTAACTTCAAGGGAAGCTCCCTTCTTTAAGCGGGTAATAAAATGAATCCCTCGGTCAATTAACTGCTGCCAAAAGTAAAAGTGATAAAAGCCTCGAGCTAGTAACAGCAAAGTTTTAGCCCTTACTAAATTCAACAGATTCGACTCCAATTTGGTGTCAGAAGCTCTGGGATTTTCCTCAAACCAAATCTCAACCGGAAGCCGTGTCTTTACATCCACCACTACTCCCATCTTTCCGGCTAACTGTCCTTGGGGTATGTCTGCCAAGCTTTTTAGCTTCCGAAACAAGGCTTCTAAAGTGGAATTATCGGCAATCCAAATTCTCTCAAACTTGGATAGAGTAAACTGAACACTTTCTGGCAGAGGACGGCCCTTTCTTGAGTCCCAAACCTTTCTTAATTCTGGCAGCAACTCCTTAAAAACTCTCTCAAATAATTGAGCCGGAAAGGTCAAAAATCTCTGAGAAATTGCTTGTTGACTCACCTGAGTGGGTGAACACCACAAAAAGCCTTCTCTTGTTAAGATTCGGTTAAGTTCTCTGACCCCAGCTACATCTCGCCACAGTAAAGTTAACACGGCAGCTACCATCAAGGGCAGGTTAAGAATCCGGTCTCTTAATCCCAGTTTACGATAGTATCCCTCTTGGGCTGTGATGGCTGGTTTCACCAACGATTCTAGCTTAGCAGCTATTGCTGAGTCCTCTACTAGAGGACGTTGGGTCTTTTTGGCATGGTCTCGGTGGGTTTTTCTGTGGCCGCTCATCAGGATTCACCATGGCTCAATTACTTGTCTGTTCTGAGTTTCACACGACTTGAACCCTCAGGCAATCGCCCCTCTTGACAAAAGGCTTCTTCTCTTAACTTGTCACCAATGGGAGCCGTATGATGCGAAAGTGTCACGTACGGTTTTGAAGACGAGTCAGTGGGGTGACTCACTGACTTAGTTTAATTGCCCTAGGATAATACCTAGGCATCGACTCTACCAAAGAACCTTGGTATATCTTAACTAATTTGGTGGATTTAGACCTAGCTATTCGAGCTTATCAAAAGGTGCGACCCGTGGCGAATTTAATTCGCCTACGGAAAGCGCACCTAAAGCGTTTTGATATTGAAGAGATGTTTCGAGATTTTAAAGCAGGTGGCTATAATCTTGAAGGCTCCAAACTGAAACATCAGCAGCTTAATAAACTACTTATTGTCGTTGCTATTGCTTATACTAGTGCCCTTGTCCACGGTCAAAACATTAAGAGTCTTGGCATTCAAAAATATGTAGCACGACCGGAAACTTCCTCAACTTCACAACGTAGACATAGCTCTTTTTATATTGGTCAACATCTTCATCATTGGCTCCGCCTACAGCAATTGTGCCAACAAACTTTGTCTGAACTTTTGCAAATTAATCGTCGTTGGATTCTCCATTACAATCAGGGCAAACGTGCTATTGAGCTTGCCCTGTCTAGTTTTCAATCCCCTTTGTCGCCCTGCTAGCTGTTTACTCCGTCCCTACCTAAACAATCACCCTCGATTTCGTCGTTACTTCGTCTATCCAAGTAACCTTGTAACAGTCGTCTCAATAGTTCGTATCCATTTTCGAGTAGTAACGTCTCTAATTCCCCATGCTCGCGCACCGCACACTGTTTCTGAACCGAGCCAATCAACTATTTGTTCAAATAGCTCTCGCGCTCCTGAAAAAAATCTGTCTTCATTTGAGGTAGATGGTTGCATATGTCTGACTTAATCCTGGCAAAGACTGCTGTGAAGCGCCTGTCCTGTCCTTCGGTTTTTTGTCTCAAAACACTGCTACAGGACAGCTTGGGGTAAAAAACTATTCCCCATTCTATCGTCTTTCTATAAGAGCCGCACCCAAAAAGATAGGTCAAAAGTAATAGCCCTGACCTATCTAAACAAAATGATAGCTAAACTATACCAAAAAATTATCCCAAATCAGCTGCATCACACAGCATATCTATTACTAGACTTGATGGTAATTAGTTTACAATTACTCAAAGAGGTTAAGTTAGAAGTCTTAGCAGAATCGCTGCCGTTACCTATTTTATTAGAGAGCCGTCGTCGGAAAATAAGGCGATTTTTGATACTTAAAAACTTTACTATTGAAACTATCTGGTTTCCCTGTGTTACCGCTCTTTTAGAGGAGATGTTTAATCCTAAGGATAGGATTTATCTGGTCATTGATAGAACGAGTTGGAGTCTGATTAATATCTTGATGGTGAGTGTTGTCTATGATCATCGAGCCCTTGAAGTTACCGTAAGACAGGGTCGCCTTAATAAGCGACAGTCTGTAAGTTATAAGTTTAAGTTATATGAAATAAGGCGACCCTGTCTAAGGTTTCGTCCCTGGCCAATTTACTGGACATTATTAGATAAAAAGCGATGCAGCGCGGTCTTGGGGGTTTCCCCCGGAGACGAAACCTTAGACAGGCTCGCCTTTATGGTTGTTAGGCTATGCAGAAAAGGGTTAAAACTTGAGGCGCGACCCCGTAATTTAATTCGCCATAGGAAAGCGCGCCTCCATTGATTAAGGCGAGCCTGTCTTACGGTAACTTCAAACCATGAGCGACTGCATCAAGACAAGGAAATAGTAATTTGTCCGAACAAAAAGCAGTATTGAGCAAAAGTATGGAGTTACTATCAGCCTATGATGTCGTGGTGCTGGGAGACCGATAATTTTGCTCTACCAAACTAGGTCACTGGCTAGCTGAACGCAAGGTATACTTTTGTTTACGACAAAAATGTGACACCAAAGTTTTGCCAGAAAGCGATGCAGCGCGGTCTTGGGGAGGCAGCGCGGTCTTGGGGGTCTCCCCCATGAGCGACTGCCGTGGTTTCCCCCATGAGCGACTGCATCAAGACAATGAGGTTTATCAAGAGTTGCGGGACTATGGTTTAAAGCCGGGAATGAAATTGTTTCTCAATGACCTTCAAGTAACGAAAAAAAACGGATTTGGAACGTTTAATATAGCTTGTAAATGGAAACGAAATTACCGAGGAGTGAAGACAAAAGAACCGTGGTATATCCTGACTAACTTTGAGGATTTAAATACCGCTATTGTGTCTTACAAAAAGCGATTTGCGATTGAAGAAGCGATGCAGCGCGGTCTTGGGGAGGCAGCGCGGTCTTGGGGGTCTCCCCCCGGAGACGAAACCTTAGACAGGCTCGCCTTTATGGTTGTTAGGCTATGCAGAAAAGGGTTAAAACTTGAGGCGCGACCCCGTAATTTAATTCGCCATAGGAAAGCGCGCCTCCATTGATTAAGGCGAGCCTGTCTTACGGTAACTTCAAACCATGAGCGACTGCCGTGGTTTCCCCGGAGACGAAACCTTAGAGAGTGGAGCCTTTATAGTCGGCAGGTTATGGGTAAAAGGTAACGGCGCTTTTGTAATAAGGCTCCACTCTCTTACGGTAACTTCAAACCATGAGCGACTGCATCAAGACAATGTTTCGAGATTTTAAATCAGGTGGTTACAGTCTAGAAGGCTCGAAGCTGGGAGCAGAATCTCTAAGCAAGTTAATTATTTTGATAGCAATTGCCTATACTAGTGCAATCCTTCAAGGACGAGAAATCAAGAAAATGGGAATACAGAAATATGTTGTACGACCAGAAACCAAATCGCAATATCGCCGACATAGTGCTTTTTATGTTGGTCAACATCAGTATCATTGGCTGTACCTAGGGCAAATACCCGAAAAAATTGTAGAGGAACTTTTGCAAATTAACCGCCGTTGGGTCAAGCATTATAAAAAAGGTAAGCGGGCTAGGGAACAAGCCCTGTCTATGTTACAAGCTTCGTTGTCCCCCTGCTAGCTTTTCGCACAGACAAGATTAAATTGTCGAAGCTTCTTAACATCAGTTTCGTTAGGCTTCTGACCTTATTCCACTGACCGTTCTGCGTGGCACGATATATCCGTTTCCTCAGATTCTTAACATTCTTAACCACTGATTTCCAGTCAATCTGTGACCAGTCCTTAAGTTGTCCAGAGTCTCCGATAACCACAGTGGTTTCCATCTTTCAATCTCCGTTTTAGTTTCAAGGAAATCGTTCATATCGTTTGAGACCTCTCAGAAGTGGGCTACCATTTTCAGGTGGTGTGATGTTGGGATGGACCCTCAACCCTTATTCCTTGCATTACACAGGGACGTTCGCTTTCTCTGACTTCCTTTACCCCCTAGACGGTTAGGCTTTGATTACTCTCGGCTTACTTTCAAGTTTCGACCTCAAGAAAGAGTCTATTGGGCTTACCGTGTTTCGCTTTTGATGACCTTCGAGAAGGTTAGGGTTCGACTCATACTCCGATAGCTTTTTGGACTTCTTTGTTAGACAGCGAAACTTCTAACAACCAGCTATGTACCATTAAGGTTCACGGTGTGTCAGCCTGATTTCACCTTTCCGTATATCACGGAGCTAGATTAGTCGTTCACTTATCGTTAACCCTTCCTTTTCTTCCTCTTGCCATTACCACTGATTTAGGCTATCAGTTTGTTGGCTTTTGTGGTCTGCACTCCAACGGTTTCATTGCTTACTTTCGTCGTGACCAGACTCTTTCGAGCCCTTTACATGAGGACTGGGGAGAAGTACCCCAGAGAGAGTCGGCTCTCTATTCATCAAATGCGACTTTGCACGTCGGTCGGGTAAGGTTTGTAGATTACTCTACTCCCCTCCCCTAAGAACCGGACTTGACAGTTACCCATCATCCGGCTCAAGCCTTACTTCAAGCCTTCTGCTTGGTTTTCTTTTTCCCATGAAGAAGCTTGTGACAAGCTTTATGAAGATGTACAAGGTTGTCAGCCAGGTTAGAACCACCTTCTTTTATGGGAATTATGTGATGGGTTTCGATTTCTTCGTCATTGCGTAACCAGTCATTACAGATTGGACATTTATACCCATTTATCCTAGCTACTTGGTCATACTTGCTATTTTTTTCCCAGAGGGTTTTGTTAGCTTTTAGACTTCTTTTTAGCCAGTATTCTTTGAGAATCGGGTCATCGGGTGAGTTGCTCCCTTCTATTTTGACGTGTCTCACAATGGGTGTTCCTGCGACATCATATATTCGCAATTCTGAGTTTCTTCTTTTGGATGTGGACTCACTTGAGAATACCCAGTCTCTTGTGGACACACTCCACGGAGTTTTCTTGTATATCACCTTGAAGTATTTGTCCTTGACCCATCTTAATTTACGCTTTTTGTGTCTACGCCTTGCCCAATCCCACAGATATTTCCATACCCTGTTACCTACGTAACTGAGTATTTTCTTTGATGTGCAATGTCTGTAGTAGTTAGCCCAACCTCTGAGAATCGGATTCAGTTTATTGATTAATTGTTCTTGGCTTTTTCCGTTAAATGCTTTGACAGTTTTCCCAATTTCTTGGCAGAATGAGAGAACTTTATTTTTGGCGGGTTTGGTCAGAAGTGTTTCATTCTTTCCTTTCCCGAACATTCTTACGTTAAAACCCAGAAAGTCGAACCCTTGGGATATGTGGACTATCCTTGTTTTATCATCGCTTATTTCTAAGCCTCTTTCTGATAACCATGCTTTGAGCTGGATGAGAACTTTTTCCAGTTCTTCTTTTGTTTCTGCCGTGACCACAAAGTCATCGGCATATCGAATATATCCGAGTTTGTATACTTTTCTTCTCTCTCCTTTCTTGTTAGATCTTCCTCTTATTCCACCCCAGTTGTTGAGCTTTTCTTCCAATCATTCCAATCCGATGTTGGCGCTTTTTTGGACTGATGACTCCCCCTTGGGGTGTTCCTTTATTGGTTTCGTGATATATTCCTTTACTTATATATCCAGCTTTCAACTATCCTGCTACTATTTCCCTGCCTGGAGCAGAGTCTATTTGTTTCATGATAGTTTCATGGGCTAGGTTATCGAAAAAGCCTTTTATATCCGCGTCTAGAACCCATCTATCCTTTCCTCTGGAATTTAGTCTGTTTACCACTTGCTCTATGGCATCATGGCAACTTCTACCTGGTCTGAACCCATAAGAATTAGGTTCAAATATGGCTTCCCATTCGGGTTCTAGGAGATTCTTTACTATTGCCTGCATGACTCTATCCTTTAAGGTTGGGATGCCTAGAGGACGTTTCTTGCTATTTGACTTAGGAATGTATACCCTGCGTGCTGGTGACGCTTTGGGTATCTTCCACTCATTGACAAGTTTCACTCGTTGGCTAGGTGTTGTTGCCACCTCCTTATCGACACCTGCTGTTCGCTTTCCGGTATTTATCTGAGTGATTTGTCTGACAGATAGTAGTAAGTTGGCGTAGCTTTTCAGCATCAGTTTCTGTAACCTTCTCAGTTGCTTCCACTGACCAAGCTTTTTGGCACGAAAGATTCTTCGACGCAGGTTTCTAACAATCTTACGGGCTTTCTTCCAGTTGACCTGGCTCCAGTCTGTAAGTTGTGCCGTCTGTCCATTTACCGGGCTATTACCCCGTATCAAACTTTTCATCAGGTTCGATTCCTTATCTTTCGTTTATCTTTCGTATAAGACCCAAGGGAAGTCTGCTATTACTTTCGTTCAGGGGCAAAGTTTGAACCCCTATCCTCCGTATTACCAGAGGCGTTTGCTTTTTCCCTCATCCTCTACCCCCCAGAGAGTTCCGTCCTTGTTGCCTCAGACCTACCTTAGATATCGACCTTCTAAGGACTCTGTGGGGCTTACCCTGTTGTGTCAAGTAAATTTATTTCTCCTTCGGATGATGCCTCTTCCACGGATGGGAGTTTTGTTTACACGGCTTATAGAGAAACTAGCTATAGGCCCAGGGCAAACGCATCTAATCGCTAGAAACTAGCTCGAAAAAGCGTTTGAATGACTCGAAAATTTTAGCTGACCTGAAAATTTTGACGGGAACAGATAAAACTGGTATAATATTTGTATCGCTTATACAAAGGGTAAGTATTGTTTTAGATAATTAATATATATTGACAGCATAATATCAAGCTAGACCTTTTAGTCTAAACCGATGGCAAATTGCCAAACTCCATTTAGTGAGTTAATTGACTTATTAACTAAAGCTTAAACACCTAAAACTTTGAGGAGATAATCGTTATCCCATCCAGCTTTTTTTCGTTTAGTTTTAATTCCCGTTGTTTCTGTACTTTCTTGTTTTAATAAATTCAGAGCTATTTGTCTAATAATGGCTAAGTTTTCGGGAGCGTTATCTTTTCTGATTCGAGAATCATCTTCTGAAAATTGAACATCAAGCACCCAATGTAGTTGATTTTCTATACCCCAATGTCCCCGAATAGCCTTGGCTAATAGTTCAGCATTATTGGTCAGACTACTAACATAGTATCTTCTTTCAAAAGATGTTGTTCCATCTTTTTCTTGTCGGAAATAATCTACCAGACCAATTGAGTTAAGTTTTAACCAATCTCCAGATGGGTCAACCTCTTCTTTAATATTACTGAGCATTTGATAATATCTTCGCTCTTCACGACCGTGACCAATTTTCGACTGCACAAAATTAGTTTTAATACCTTTTAATTTCTGATTAGATGATGAACTATTAAATAAATTTTCTACTCTTTCATAGAGAGAGCATTGATTTTTTTTCAAGGTAATTACATAGTCAGCGTCTTGTGCTACGATTTGTAAGACAATTTCTTTTTGACATCCCATCGCATCAATAGTGACGATGCATCCTTTCAGAGCCAAAACTTTTAGAAGTTTTGGAATAGCCGTAATCTCATTAGATTTTTCATCCACTTTTACTTGTCCTAAAACTAGTTGATTAGCTGTCGCCCAAGCACTGACCATATGAATAGCTGGTTTGTGAGAACTTTTCTGATAAGAATGACGCAGTGTTTTTCCATCAATAGCTACTATTTCACCAGAAGTGAGCTGACTAATAGATTGAATCCATTTGAGAAAGCATGACTGTAATTGTTCCGGGTTTAGTTTCGCAAAAACTCGAGCAAATGTATCATGAGAAGGAATTCCATTGGGCAGTTCTAAAAACTTTTTGAGCCATTGATATTTGGTTTTTCCGTAAAGTTCTATGTCTACCCAGGTGTCTGCACCACTAATGACTGCACAGATAGTAATCGTAATAATATCTATTAATTTATGTAGTTTAGTTCGATCTACTCGCGGGTCTTTTAAGTCACTGAAATGCTCAAAAATAGTGGTTTTAGGTCTCCGATTCATGGCTGAGGATTTCACGAAACTACCTGGGATTTTTAGTCTTCCATCATTTTGACATAATTTCAACTCTAATTTTTTTTGGAAAGCTCGTAACTTTTATTAAGTTTATTGACTTATTCTTACGAAGAATTGATTTGGGTATCACTACTTATTTAGACAGCATATCCCCTGTTAAATTTTCAGTACATAATCTTGGTCATTGGTCAACAAAAAATTAGATGCGTTTGCCCTGGCTATAGGCCCTACCCACTTGGCTTTTGCCTTCAGCGTGTCAGGTCTTTACGCTGGTCATGAGATTACGCGGTTTATTAGCATTTCATTTTTTCATTCATCCATATCGGAGAAGCCCTCTAGCTCCTAACCGGGTTTGACCTTACCTAGCTTCGGCTACATTCGTGACTCTGCATATTTCCCTTTCGTTACCAAAAGGTATTGAGTCCAACCTAAAAGGTTGTTTTACGTGAGGGTAGGTGGTGTAAATTACCCTGGGGAGTCGGCTCCCCGCTTTACTTGACCAGTTCAGGTCGCGCCGCTTCCCCTCATACGGCTCCTCATCAAACGGAACCATTGTCATTGGTACCTCTCTAGGACGGGTTCTTGTCTAACTCTTTCAAGTTGATTTTGTTCCGTGCTTTTTGTCGTGACAGTGGAGGTGTAATAACTCTAGATTTTTGTCTAGGTCTTTTCCTCCTAGTGCGCGTGGTATAATGTGGTGTTTTTCCAACAAATCTCCGTCCCTGAAGGTAAGACCACAATGAGCACATTTCCGGAAACGAAACCTTAGATAGGGTCGCCTTACTACAAAAGACTTCAACCTTTTACGCATAACCTACCAACTATAAAGGCTCCACTATCTTACGGTAACTTCAAACCCTTTTTGCCGTTTCAAAAGTTTTCCAATTGAACTGGTCATCTCGGGGTGTTTTTGCATTCTGGTACTCCAGTAAATTAAGTCACCATCATAGCAGGGTAAGCGCAAGAAAATTTATAGGTTCGATATGCTAGAGTTTAAGGGAATGGAGGCTTCTAAAACCTTAAGCATATACCTTGTATCCATGCTGGCTCGTTTAGCTTTTTGACGAGTACTACGTTTATAACTCGTTTCTCGATTGAGTAGATTGATGCTAAGCGCGCTTGAGTAAAGCCATATTCTGTGGAGCATGCCCTGTACGAATCCGGCTGCTATCCTCCCCAAAAGTCACATCTAATACCCAATGCAGTTGGTTTTCAATGGACCAGTGTTGTCGGATAGCTTTGCCCAACTTCTGAGCATTGGGCGGCAAAGAAGTAAGGTAGAACATGACCTCACGGGTAGTCTTATTCCACAAATGACGGGTGCGAATAATCATCACGATAGTCTTTAATCCAGACCACTGGGACTGTTTGTACAAATCGAAGTCTATCTGTTCGAGAGAAACCGCCCAAACAGCCGCGCTTTTCAGTACGATGGTGCCGGGGATTCTACCCTGACATCATAGCTATACTCGATGCCCTCAAAGCTATGATCAACAGCAGTCTCAAACCATTGCAATACAAGCTCGAATAAAGTGGGATGATTCCCTTTGAGAGCCAAAATATAATCAGCACCTTTGGCACGAATACTATGGGCGTTTCTGTAGCTGAGTACCCATAGCATCGATAGTAATGATGCACCCACAGATGTCCAATAATTCTAGTAAAGCTGGGATGGCTGTAATTTCATTAGTTTTATCTTCAACTTTAACTTGCCCAAGAAACAACCTATGCTCACTCGCCCAAGCACTCACCATATGCAATGCAGATTTTGACTGGTTGCGGTCATAGGAACTCTTGAGTTGTTTGCCATCAATGGGGATAACCTGTGCTCCGGGCATCTGTCACCAAACTACTCAACCAACTATTGAAACGTCGCCTCAATGCACTCGGAGATATCTGCTCAAACACTCGTCGGTATGTATCTGCTGAGGGCATCCCATTTGGCAATGGTAAAAAGCTCGACAACCAATGCTGGTGGCTGATCCCATAGGTTTCGATATCTTCCCACCCTGTCGCGCCCCCGATGGTAGCTAACAGTGCAATCATCACAATGCTCACAAATGGATGGAGCACTCCTTGTTTACCTCGCGGATCACTGAGGTGATCAAAATGCTCGAGCATTTGCGGCTGTTGCTGTTCACAATTTAGGGCAGGCTGTACTGGCAAGGATTGGCCACTGGTTGCGGTTGAGTTAGTGGGTTGATCGAAGCCTTTAACCATTTGATATTTTTATTATCACATTGTTTCCCTTAGCATATTATGAGTTCGTTTTTCTTGCGCTTACCCTGGTATGCCATCCAGCTTGGTCAACAACTAAAACAATGTGTTTATCATCACCATTATTAAATTCAGCAGCAAATTCTGCCAAAACCCGATTAAATAGCTCAGTATTGACATAAGGCAGAATCCACGCCTTAGTTTCGACCGTACACGGGTGTGCAAAAGCATACAACCATAACCACTCAAATCTCCAATTGACATGGGCAATTGGCCAGTCACCTTCTGGTACATAAATGCGTCGAACCACAGGTTTGAGTCCCAGGCGATGTTCATCCTCACACCATAATTGCACATCTGCATTCGGGTAAGTGCTTTTGATTTGCTCAAGGTCGGCGGCTAGTTTTTTTTCCAGGCTTGTTGCTCATGCATAGTCGCTTTTAGTATGAGCAGGTCTCGGAACCCTCAACCTAAAAGTCATTTGTCGTAGTATCTGCCATCCTCTTTGTCTGCTGATGGACTTGCCCGTCACAGATGTTAGCCAGTCTGCCACTTTCCGACCATTCCACAATCCCCCATCTGGAGCTTGTTCTTGCAAAACTTGCCATAACTGTGCAAGTTCTAGATCTCCTATTAATGGCTTGGCTCCTTGATTTTGTTTTCTGCGTTCCCGTAGCGTGGCTTTTGGCCAATCGCCTAATCCTTCAGCACCCAATTGGTTGTATCTTTTGATTAATGCATAAATCCCGATTCTACTGTAGCCAGTTATTTGGACTACTTCCTCTGTTTTTTTTCCTTGAGCGAGTAACCAGATCACCTGATACTGCCGACTTTCTATGGCACTTTTGGCCTGGCGGTAACCCTGTTGGAGTTCCTCAATGCAAAGAGTGTTCGGTGATGGTAATTCGTCTTGGCATTACAAAGATGCTGCACTCTCCACTTTTATTATAAGTGATTAGACGGACATGATATTATTGGGAAAACCTTGGCCTTTCGGCCACGCTTTCGGCAAAGCCGACGCTGCGCGAACGCGAACAACATTCAACCTGCCAACATTCAACTGATCAAACCTGTCAACATTCAACCTGCCAACATTCAACTGATCAAACCTGTCAACCTTCAACGGATCAGACCTGTCAACCTTCAACCTGTCAACCTTCAACCTGTCAACATTTAACTGATCAGACCCGCTAATTTTAAACTTTTCATTGTTAGGAACCACGCGCAAAGTGACACTGCCTTCTTGAGCTCACGGGGTGACAACCCCGTGAAAACCCAACCAGATTGAGATTTTCAGGAATTGATGGTAGAAAAAGATCGGTCTTGAACTTGTGAGCCAGACCGATCAAAAAATGATATTACCTGAACTATATCTTACTCATCTATCAAAATACTTCAGTGAGGCTCAATTAATCACTTTAGAAATCTTGGTGTGGCTACTGCAAATCCATAAACAGATTAAAATTGAAAGGTTAGCCGCTCATTTTCCCTTACCAATTAAGTCCGAAAGTCGCCGTCGTCATCTTCAAAGGTTTTTAAAGTTACAGTTTTTGTCAGTATCTCTGATTTGGTTACCAATTATTAAAACAATAATCTCTAATAAATATCAAAAAAAAGAGAGGTTATATAAGCGTGTTGGATAGAACTCAATGGCAAGATAAAAACTTGTTTATGGTGGGGGTAATTATTGGAAAACGGGCACTGCCAATTTCCTGGCATTGTCTTGATGCAATAGCGAGTGGGGGAAACCACGGCAGTCGCTCATGGGGGAGACCCCCAAGACCGCGCTGCCTCCCCAAGACCGCGCTGCATCGCTTTCTCAACAAAAGAGGTGCCAGTAATTGTGATGAGCAAAAAGCAATACTAAGACCAGTATTAAAGTTATTGAAAGATTACGAACTCGTGATCTTGGGAGACATTCGGTGCGTCTTGCATTTCGAGGAAACCTCGAAATTACGCACCGAGAATTTCACAGCGTCATCCTAGCTAAATGGCTGAGGCAAAAGAAAGTGTACTTTGTCCTTAGACAAAAAAAGGACACAAATGTGAAAATAAATGGGCAAGACTATCAATCTTTAAGTGCTTTCAAAAAATCTCCAGGACAACGACGATTTTTGACGAGCATAAAAGTCACCAAAGAATGGGAATATTCTCAAGTTTACATGGGAATTTATTGGAAGAGAAAATATCGAGGTATGGGAGAAGCTGAGCCTTGGTACCTTTTAACTAACTTACCCAGTTTAGAGTCAGCAATCAAAAGTTATAAAAAACGGGTAGGTATTGAAGCCATGTTCCGTGATTGTCAAACAGGTGGTTACAATTTAGAGGGATCTAAAGCGAAGATTGAACGTTTAAACAGTCTAGTTTTGTTGAACGCAATTTCCTACACTATTGCCACGTTCAAAGGATATGATCTTAAAATAAAATGTCACCAAAAGTATATTGGTCGCTGTCGAAAATTTAAGCAAAGTTTTACAAAAAATAGTAATTTTTGGATAGGTTTATATGGGACGAGTTGGATAGTTTATCATGAGTTTATGAAAGAGTGTGTGGATAAATTAATAGGGTGTGGCTCTTTTGGAAAGACGTTTGGTCAGGTTTAGAGAGGTATCGGAAGAGTAGGAGGAGCAGTAATAGAGCAACGAGCTTGAATTAGTCGTTTCATCAAAGGAAGGCCATCTTTGTACAAAG
>NZ_JAAHHC010000008.1:0-165231 GCF_010672265.1 Moorena sp. SIO3A2 | reverse complement strand
CAAGGGTGGGACTTTCACCCACATCCTGAGGATAGTTAGGATTTTTGAGGTTAGACCTCACGAATCCCCCTAATCATACCCCTTTCTATTACGAAAGGCTCCTATTAGGAACGAGCCGCACTACTACTGACGGAATGCCCTACCGCCAAATTTAATACATTGATCGCCGCATTCACATCCCTATCTGCTGTGTATCCACAATGAGGACAAGAATGAATGCGGTCTTTAAGTTTTTTTGGTACCTTTTTCCCACAATTTGAACAGTTTTGGCTAGTATTTCGAGGATTCACTGCAACTGTAAGTAACCCAGCATTTTCGGCTTTGGTTGACAGTATAGACAGGAATTGACCCCAGCCAGCGTCTAGTACAGACTTGGCCATTTTAGTCTTAGCCAAACCCTTAATATTTAACTTCTCATGAGCAACTAGGTCGTGATTGTCTAGTAAGTTTTTCGCTGTTTTGAAGTGAAAATATTTTCTAGTATCGGCAACTTTTTTATGAGCTTTCCCTAGTTTAATAACAGCCTTTTTTCTGTTGTTGCTACCTTTTTTGGATCTGCTAACGGCTTTTTGAATCTTCTTTAGTCGTTTTTGAGCTTTCCGATAGTATTGAGGAATTGGCACCTCAGAGCCATCCGACTTAACCAGAAAGGACTTAAGACCCATATCTATCCCAACAGGACTAGAGGCGCTATCTACTGGGATAATATTTGGAACAGAATCATCCTGAATAGATAGTGTGACGTAGTACCCGTCAGCTTTTCGGGTTATGGTAGCCGTTTTGACTTTAAACCCTTCGGGGATAGGCCGATGGTAAATCATTTTGACCTTCCCAAATTTAGGAAGAGTCAAAATACTCCCAGTTATCGGGTTCTTAGAAAGAGCGGGGAAAGTAAACGATTTGTATCTATTTTTACTTTTAAATCTTGGCCTGCCACTTTTCTTTCCGTTACTGTCTCCTTTCAGGAAACGTTTAAAGGCTAAGTCTACCCGTTTAACGCAATCTTGCAAAACTTGAGACTGAACTGCCCCGTACCAAGGTCTATCCTTTTTTAGTTGAGGTAAAGTCTTTTTCTGAGAAAAGTAATCAGGATTATTTCTTAGTTCTGGCAAGTGACACACCAAAGGACAGGAGTTTATAGAACAACGATTTTGCTCATACCAGCTAAACCGATCAGCCAATAAGTAGTTATATTGATGACGGAGCATATCCAACCATCTTTCTACTTCCGCTTCTTGTGGCTTTGTTAATCTTAACCGGTACTGATAAGCTGACCTCATTGTTGCTATCTCCTATTTTTCGACCTACTATAAAGGTAATAAATGTTATAACATTTGTCAATTCAAAAATAAAATATCAACAATTTGTAATCAGAATGAATAATTTTGAAAAACACCAGTTAAAACAGGAAGCCGACCGAAGGGGGATGACTTCATCTGAGTTGCTAAGAAGTTTAATAGCTCGTTTCCCTGAGCCAAAAAATACCTAGTCGGCAATTCCGTTTCACTTCATTGCCCCGCTATCATCCTAGGGACGAAACCTTAGAATAGTGGAGCCTTAATCAATAAGTTTTAACTCTTTTATGCATAGCCTGCCAACCATAAAGGCTCCACTATTCTTACGGTAACTTCAAGACGCTCACCTTATCAGGTAGAGCGCGGGGCTTCTCGCGGACTAGCTAATAATACGGTATTACAACTGGAATTGAATTTATAACTCAATAATTTGATATGATCAAGCCGATTGATAGGTTGGTTTGAAGGACAAAGCCCAACAAGACCCCAGCCATCCCTAGCCGTGTTAACAGGGTGACAATGGGCAGGTCGAAGCTGGAGATTATTATAGGGATTCCCAGTTATGCTCCCAGTTACCGCCTTTTTACTCCCCTTGAAAAATTGGTCACCAGTGGCTACTGTAGCATTAATCCTGTCACCTCAGCACTAGGGCAGAGGGACTTTCACCCTCACGGTTATTCAGTTACAAGGCGCAAGTCCTTGCAATTTTTCCCTAAGTCATAATAGCCTAATTTAGGATGAACGAATCGTACACACCTGGCTGCACCTGAAGCTTGGTATTTCAAGGCGTCCGGGCACATTTCTCAAACTTGTCCACCCAGGTAAACCCCATCGTTAGACGGAATGGCAGCGTAAGCATTCAGCACTCAGCCGTCAGCCGTCAGCCGTCAGCCTTGTGGCACAGGCTTTGGCCTTGGCCGTTGGCCACGCTACGCGAATGGCCACGCTGTGCGAACGATGCTGGGAGGTAACTCAGCATTATTCCAATGCTTACCGGTTTTATTCAAAAGCTGTTCGCTTAGCGTGCGAGGAGTAGCGCATTAGCTGATACGCGACACGCTGATAGCTGAATACTTACATGGCAGCAGATTTCCAAGCTGACAAAAGAGCGCCGCTAAATATTTGGCGTTTTGGTATATAATACAGAAATAAAACCTAATTTTCTGGAAAATTGTGTGTTTAAAGCTTAATGTATAACCTTAATGATTTTTTAAAATATGCTAATGTTTCACAGCGCCCAATCCTAGAAATTGCCTTGGAAGCTTTGAGGCTCCGATTCTCCTCCCCTTATCTCGATCTATCCGAGTATCTAGATTTTAAACTATACCTTAATGACCTTACTTTATCCGAAAAGGCAGCCTTTTGTGGACATCGCATGCAATCTACTCTTATAGAGATACTAGTCGATGAATACTCTAAATTTATGAGTATTGACAAGGTAACAATGTACTTATTGTTTCGTGCTAGTGGTTTTCCAACACCCGAGATTCATGCAATTTATCGGTCTCGTCGCCCAAGTGTTTTACTAAATATTGCTACACCACAAGACCTTGAAGACTACCTTAGAAAGCCAGGATCATTACCGATTTACTTTAAGCGGTCTTCAGGTTCCTATGGTCACGGTAATACCTTGGCTGATCACTTAAATGGCGACATGCTCCACCTTGGTACGGGTTCTTCAGAACCACTCAGGGATTTTTGTTGCTCCCTTGATGACGGAGGAACCCTGGGATGGATTTTGCAGGAACCTCTCACTGCTCATTCTGAAATTGCTGAGATTTCTGGTACAGAGAAAATTTCGAGCATCAGAATACACACTATTTTATTGGACTCTGGCCCGCAAATAATGAAAGCAATCTTTAAAGTAAATGTGGGCAATTTAGACTGTGACAATTTTCTGAATGGTACAAGTGGAAATCTGTTGGCGGCTGTAGATATCAAAACGGGTAAAATCTTCCGTATTATCTCTGGTACTGGCCTGGATCAAATTGAAAATCCTTTACATCCGAAAACTGGCAGGAATCTACTTGGATTTCAGATCCCCTACTGGAACAAGGTAGTCGAACTTGTAATCGAAGCACATCTGGCCTTTCCAGGCTATCTTTGTCCTTCTTGGGATGTTGCTATTTGTGAGACTGGACCAACAATACTTGAGCTTGGCTACTTTGGTGATGCTAACGTTTCTCAGCATGCCTATCGGCGTGGATTTATGGATCCAGAATTCATGAATTTTCTCCAGATTTGGAAAATTAATAAAATGCTCTACATGACACCAAAAAGAAGACGAAAACTCCTAGCTTCATCTGGGGCATCATCAATTAAGGGACATGTAGGCATAAAAAGATATCATTGGCAATGGTAATTAATAACAAATTTTCAGGTTAAAAAAAATCAACTAAACTAATACAATAAAATGAAAATTCTATCTCCAAAAGCGTCATTTGATGAGTATTATACCCTTTATTATCCTAAGCGTTATGTTCCTGCCTTGCTCAAAGAAAAAAATTATTACTTACCATTTTATGCTATGGAGCTTCTCGGAACCTATCTGAGACAGATGAACTCTCCAAAAATTTTGGAAACAGTCTTTCTTGGAAGTGGGCATGGCTTAGAGGTTACAGCATTAAAATAACGAATCGCACCCTAAACTATGCATCGCATCGCCGCAACTCCAGGAGGATGGAACCCTGAAGCTGAAGGGGTTATCTTCATCGAACAAACCCCAGCACCAATTATTTTCCTGACTGCTGCTGACACCGATATCCAAACCCTAGCCGCATCGGTATCCCAACTTCCCCCAGATTTCCCAGCTATCCGAGTCGCTAATCTGTTGCAGTTGCAGCAACAACTAACCATTGATACCTATGCTGAGGATATCTTGGGCAAAGCACGGATTATCATTATCAGATTATTGGGGGGACGCTCGTACTGGTCTTATGGCTTAGAAGTGGTGAAAGAAACAGTAGAACAAACTGGCGCTACATTATTTGTTTTACCAGGGGATGACCGACCAGATCCGACGTTAACTAGTCACTCCACAGAAACTATTCCGATAGTGAATCAATTATGGCGCTACTTTACAGAAGGCGGTGTTGAGAATTTCACTAACGCTCTGAAATTTGTAGCAGATGTATGCCTAGACCAAACTAATAATCCACCACCACCAAAACCTGTGCCTCGGGTTGGGGTTTATCCATGGAAATCGGAGATAACTGCAGAAGCTACTGGCAATGTTACAGGAAATTTCGCCCCCCTAGCCCCCCAGCGAGCAATCCCTCGCTGGGGGGAAATGAAGTTAAAGTCCCCCAGAATTGGGGGATTTAGGGGGCTTGCAGCTAAAGGTAGTGAGGTAAATTCATCTGAAAACGGCTGTAAAGCCAATCTTAAAGTAGGTATCCTGTTCTACCGTGCCCATTACTTAGCGGGAAATACAGCACCGATTGATGGGTTATGTCAGGCTTTGGTAGAACGGGGGTTGGAACCGGTGCCAGTATTTGTCTCTTCTCTACGGGATCTAGAGGTACAACGGGAATTGTTAGGCTATTTCCAAAATCCCGATAGCTCTAGTAGTGCGATTGAGCTTTGCTCACGCTACGCGATCGCAGTGTTGCTGAATACGACAAGTTTCTCGGTAGCTAAGTTGGATGCTGAGGTACATCAGTTGGAGTTGTGGGAAGGGCTGGATGTACCTGTGTTGCAGGTTATTTTAAGTAGTGGCACGGTGGAACAGTGGGAGTCTGGGTTTCAGGGATTGATGCCTAGGGATACTGCTATGAATGTGGCGTTGCCGGAAGTGGATGGGCGAATTATTAGCCGTGCGATTTCCTTTAAGTCGGCGCAACGGTGGAATCCTGCTCTGGAAACGGATGTGGTGGTTTATGAGCCGGTATGCGATCGCATTCAGTTCGTAGCAGATTTAGCCATGAATTGGCTACGGTTAGGGCAAACCCTACCGAATCAGAGAAAAGTTGCTCTGATTTTAGCTAATTATCCTAATCGAGATGGCAGGCTGGCCAATGGCGTAGGATTAGATACCCCGGCCAGTTGTGTAGAGATTTTAAAAGGGTTACGGGATGCTGGGTATTGGGTTGAGAAGATTCCGGAAAGTGGCGATGAGTTGATTGAGTGGTTAACCGCTGGGGTGACCAATGATCCGGAAGGATGGCAGTTACGTTTGGTACGACAAGAGTTGAGTTGGCAGGAGTATTGGGACTATTTTCAAGAGTTACCGATAGCGGTTCAAAAAGGAATCCGTGAGCGTTGGGGAGAGTTTGATCTTAACGGTAATGACAACAAAGATGGCCAGGGAGAGATAACAGAGATTTCAGCATTTCCCATTTCAGGGATTCAGTTGGGAAATGTGTTTGTAGGGATTCAACCCTCTCGGGGTTATGATATTGACCCAGCTTTGAATTATCATGCTCCCGATTTGGAACCAACTGATGGGTATTTGGCATTTTATTATTGGTTGCGGAAGTGTTTTGGTGCCCAAGCGATTGTTCATGTGGGCAAGCATGGGAATTTAGAGTGGTTACCGGGTAAGAGTGTGGCCTTGTCAGAGTGCTGTTATCCAGAAGTCGCCTTAGCAGCCATGCCTCATTTGTATCCATTTATTGTTAATGATCCCGGAGAGGGAGCTCAAGCAAAGCGTCGCGCTCAAGGGGTGATTATTGATCATTTAACCCCTCCCATGACTCGTGCTGAACTTTATGGTCCTCTGCAACAGTTGGAGGGATTGGTTGATGAGTATTATGAAGCGCAGAGTTTGGATTTGTCTCGGTTACCAATTATTCGCGTCCGCATTGTTAAACTTATCCTTGATGAGCACTTGCACGAAGATTTGGGGATTGCAGTAGATGACATCGAAGCTGGAGAATCGGAAATTACTAATCAAATTGATGCTTATCTTTGTGAATTGAAAGAAGCTCAGATTCGAGATGGTTTACATGTGTTTAGTCAATGTCCCCAAGGACGTCAATTGCAGGATTTAATAGTAGCAATTGCTCGTCATCCAGGAAAGAATCGCATCGGCTTAACTCGTGCTTTGGCTCAGGATTTAGGTTGGGATTTTGACCCCCTAACGGAAGAGTTTTCAGTGGTTAAGGATATCGCAAGAAGTAGTATAGATTCGATATCAAAATTAATGACAAGGGAAGAGGCAACAGAGGAATGCTATACTGGGAAATATACTGTTGGTGATTTGGTTGAAGTATTGGAAGAAGAAGCATCTGAATTAGTAGAACAAATCATCACTAATTCCCCAATAGCGATTACTGATTACCGATTACCGATTAGTAAAACAACAAAACAAGAATTAGATTGGATACGCGATCGCCTGTTACCAGCACTGCAACAAACTAATCAAGAACTCACCCAATTGTTAAGGGGATTAGATGGGAGATATGTACCCAGTGGGCCATCTGGTGCGCCGACTAGAGGACGACCGGACGTTCTGCCCACAGGTCGCAATTTTTACTCTGTTGATATCCGTGCCATACCCACAGAAACAGCGTGGGATGTGGGCAGAAAGGCAGCTGAAGTGCTAGTGGAGCGCTATACCCAGGAAAATGGTGAGTATCCCAAAACCCTAGGGATTTCCGTATGGGGCACATCTACCATGCGTACCGGGGGAGATGATATTTCCGAAGCCCTGGCGTTGTTGGGAGTGCGACCGATTTGGGATGGGTCCTCACGGCGGGTGGTAGACTTTGAAATATTGCCAGTGTCTGTGTTACAACGTCCCCGGGTGGATGTGACCCTGCGCATTTCTGGCTTCTTTAGAGATAGTTTCCCCAATTTAATCGACCTATTTCACAATGCAGTAGTTGCTGTGGCAAGCCTGGATGAATCACCATCAGACAATCCTCTAGCAGCCCAGGTGAAACAGGAAACAGACTCTTGGTTACAGGTAGGGTTGAGTCAGTCCCAAGCCCAAATGCGATCGCACTACCGCATCTTTGGCTCAAAACCAGGAGCCTATGGTGCCGGGTTACAAGGTTTGATTGAATCTCAAAACTGGCAAGATGAGCAGGATTTAGCTCGCGCTTACATTAACTGGAGTAGTTACGCCTACAGCTCATCTTCCCCCAAAGGAGCCCCAGAAGCCTTTGAGCAGCGTCTCAAACAGATGCAAATTGTATTACACAATCAGGATAATCGGGAACATGATTTACTTGATTCAGATGATTATTACCAGTTTCAGGGGGGGTTAACCGTAGCGGTGCGGGGGTTGACTGGCAAAAATCCTCAAACCTACTTTGGGGATAATTCTATCCCTGAAAAGCCCAAAGTTCGACAGCTAAAGGAAGAGATTGCCCGAGTGTACCGTTCTCGTGTCGTGAATCCTAAGTGGATTGAGGGAGTGATGCGCCATGGTTACAAAGGAGCATTTGAAATGGCAGCAACAGTAGATTATTTGTTTGCCTATGATGCTACCGCTAATTGTGTGGCAGACCATATGTATCAAGGAGTAGCTCAAGGGTATTTATTTGACCCAGATGTCCAAGAGTTTGTCCAACAAAAGAATCCATGGGCATTGCGAGATATGGCAGAACGGTTACTGGAAGCCAATCAGCGGGGATTGTGGCAGTCAGTTGAACCAGATACTTTAGAAAAATTGAGAGCGATCGCATTAGAAGCAGAAGCAGTGATTGAAGGGGAAAATTTTGGCATTGTATAGCTCCGGAAGTCTAGTTAGATGCTTAGTAAGCATTCAGCCGTGAGCCAAAGCTCACCCTACTTGAGGTGCGGTCAGCCGTCAGCTTATTTTATTCAAAGGTGCGCTTGCGCGTAGCCCATTAGCTGATAGCTGATAGCTGATAGCTGATTGCTGATAGCTGATAGCTGATTGCTGATAGCTGATTGCTGATTGCTGATAGCTGATTGCTGATAGCTGATAGCTGATTGCTTACGACGCTTACATCTATTTAACATAAAATTGTTTTAACTTAGAAGCTACGTCTTCTGGATTTGTCCGATCAGGAAACACTAAAATAGCCTTAATTTTATTATTAGCCACTATTTCTGGCAAGCGATGGAATTGTTGATCAGTAATAGCAATTCCATCATAGGTTTCGGCATAATCTACTTCTTTGGTAAAATTTTTATCATTATAAGCTTGAATAAAAACTCGATCTACATTCCATTTTGGCCAGTCGGCAGCAAAATATTTTTTAGCCCAATAAGGATTATGATGACAAAGATCAAAACTAACCTTTGGGTTAGCTTGTTTCATAGCACCGATCATTTCTTGTGAAAAAGTGGTTAGCTTCTTAGTGCGATTTACTTTCCCTGGTAACTCGGCATGGTAACCCAGATAATCGTCCCATTGGACTGCATCAATTTTAGGATATTTTTGGACAAATTCCACTAAAATATCTCTAAAGAAATTAGCAACTTCAGGAATTTCTACATCCAGAATATAATGCTCGATTCCTGGATAGGTGCGGTCAACGCCAGGTACAACCCATTTGCGTTCAATAGCTAAATCAAAAATCGGGCTATTTTTATCTATTTTGATACCTTTTTCAAAGTAAGCATGAACTTCCATGCCGTGTTTGTGTGCTTCATCAATTAGCCAAGTTAACCAGCGGTCGCGAAACTGATTGGGACAACTTTTATAACCGAAAGTTTTTTGCATCACTTCACTAGTGTACATAGGACAAATATTACCCCATACACCATGAATAATCGTATTAATTCCTTGAGAGTGATAATGACGAACTTGTTTTCTAATTTTCTCTTCACTAGCATTATTAGTTACGTTATAACGACTTATATAAATTCCTCTGATTGCTTTTTTCTCCAAAGGAGTTTGAGTTGTTGGTGATGCTGGCTGATGATTAGGTTTAACAATTGGTGTTTTTAATTTTTGAGCTGTTTGAGGTTTTTGAGGTTTTTGAGCTGTTATTGGTGTTGGTGAAGGTGGCTGATGATTAGGTTTAACAATTGGCGAATTTGGGAAGGAAGGTGCAGTGGTTACAGAAGGCTTAGTAGGAGCCGAAGGTTGTGGTTCGGCTGGTGTCGAATTTAAACCAGGAATAGCTATTGGTAGATTTTGAGGAATAGCTATGGGGAGATTTTGAGGTAATTTGCTAATAATAGCGAAACCTCCTTGATGGTTCAACCACCAATAACCACCGCCTAAAACCAGTAAGATTACAGAAATGGGAATATTTGCGCATCCACATCCACTGTTTTCCTTTGACTTTTTATTAGACATGGTGAAATTCTTGCCTAGCAAGAGTTTGGGACATTAGTTTAAGTTAGTTTAAGCGGCTGAAGCAAAAAATCGTAAGCATTCAGCCGTCAGCCGTCAGCCGTCAGCCGTTGGCCACAGGCCCAAAGCTGATACGCGACACGCTGATAGCACCTCAAGTAGCGTGGCACAGGCTTTGGCCTTGGCCGTTGGCCACGCTACGCGAATGGCCACGCTGTGCGAACGACGCTGGGAAGTAGCTCATTAGCTGATAGCTGATACGCGACACGCTGATAGCTGAATGCTTACAAAAAATCGAGATATAGCTAGGGTTTTAGTCGCTTAAACTAACAGTATATAATACTAAGTCAGGAATAGCAAAATTGTTTACTATCGGGACGCAGATTCTCTAGTTGTTTGGTAACCCATTCACGATTAAAAATTGCTTTGTATATAGGGTTGTTCACCCTTAGCCGTCCTTGTTGATTAACCACCAAACCCGATAGCAACAATTCGTTGCACTCTTCGCTGTTATCCATCGGTACATCATCTCCAGCTAAAATCTGCTGATAACGTCCCAGCAATTTGTCAGCATAATATTTATTACTCAAATTATTACTCAAAAGGCGAGCCGAGATACTTCGTAAATGCTCGGGTTCATCCTGGGATTCCCAATGATCAATAATTTGATTATGTACGATTTGGCTAACCCAAGATTCCTCATTACCAGGAGCAATAGTCAACCCGACCCTTACTGAGTCTACTACCAACTGACATAGTTTTTGGGTCAGAAAGGGTTGTCCTCCTGTCCAAGCCAGTATCTCCTTGAGAATCCTTGTAGGGTTACCCCCTGTTCCCTCTAATCCCTTGGCAAGGGGATATGCTTCATGGAATTCAAAGCCATGTAGTTCTATGGCTTTCCCGATATTAAACAGTGTCCGCTTTTTGCCAGTAATCAAATCCCTTGGCTTAGCTACTCCGAACAAAGCAAAGACAATGCGATTATAGTCGGGATTAGTTGCTCTTTGGTTATAGCAGAATCGGATCAGGGCCAAAAAATCCTCAACCGGAAAAGGTAAGTTGAGAATAGTATCAATTTCATCAATGAAGATAACAATTCGTTCAGTAGTAAATTTTACCAGCAGGATATCTTCCAGGAAATTACTCAATCGCTGAAGCAGTGAAAGATACTTTTCCTGGTGCCACCAGGATTGGAAATTAAAGTGACCGAATAACTTCAACCCTCGTACTAACTCAGCCACCACTCCTTTGTACCACTGAGTTGGGGTAATTATTTCGCTACCGATGCGCGTCATATCAATAGTACTGCATTTAAATCCTTCTTGTTCTAGCTGATGTCTGATTCGCACCGCTAGAGAAGACTTACCCATTTGTCGGGGAGCCATAACATAACAAAACTCACCCCTTTTTAAGGCGTTATAGAGTTGGACATCTGCTTGTCTTTCTACATAGCTAGGCGAATCACTGGCTAGACTACCACCGACTTGGTATCGAGGGTAATTATTAATCATATTGTTTTATTAATTATGGTCTGTTATTCCGACATAAATCAAAGGATTTTACTTTGATCAAAAAAATAACTCATAACCAGATTACTATAACGTTACTAGATAAAAAATATAATCATAGCTTGTGAATAAAGTGTGAAAATACCGTAGTAATTGGAATTGTAAAGTTTACTATTTTAGGGAACGGGGAACTTAATATCGGCGAAAATAGAATTATATCAAGTCCGGTTAATCATTTGGAAAATAGCCGATTTAGCAGCAATAGCAATCAAGAGGTTAGATTATCCGGAATAGACCCACAACGTAACGAAAAAATATTTAACAAAGGAATTTAACTGGGCTTTCCCTAGGTCGAGCTTAGATCAAATCCGGTTGACTAATCATCCTATGGCTGACCGGGTAGAGTGCATCTCATTAAAGCTGTTTGACCCGGTGAGTGGAACCGGCATCTTTTAGGTGCGCTTTCCGCATCTAATTATTAAATTCGCCACGGGTCGCACCTGTGGAACGGGCATCAGGCGTGGAACGGGCATCTTGCCCGTTTCAATTTCCGGGCAGCAACCTAACACTGGCGGTGCGTTACGGGGCGGACTATCCCAAGGCTGGCGGTCGAGGCGAACAATAAGGGCAAGTCCGCTCCTAACACACCCTACGCACCCTACGCAACTAATTACCAACATTTAATAACAAGAAATTATGTATCAGCGCATCAATAACACCGTTTTCTTAGCTTTAGTGTCCAGCATTATGGCACTCACCAATCCAACTAAAGATGCTTATCTTGATCATGCGTCATGGCACTTACACGATACTTACTGCCAGCAGAAATCCCTTCCTCTTGGGGTAAAAGCAGCTTGTTTTGTCGGTAAACCTTTACCACCTGGTGCAGTTAAGCCAGTGATCGAAAGCTACACTCGTCACCAAAACTATTTTCTTTTCAGTATCTATACCACCAACTTCTGGGGGAAAAAATTCCACACTGTTGGGCTAGGGGGCAAATTTTTTGTGTTTTAATTATATAAGCATTCAGCTATCAGCTATCAGCTATCAGCTATCAGCTATCAGCTATCAGTTATCAGCTATCAGCTATCAGCTATCAGCTATCAGTTATCAGCATATGCCCTAGGCGCATATGCTTACTTAATTCTATCAGAATTGCAGCCCTATAAGAAACTATGATCGTGGAAAATCTTCTATATCAAGGGATTCATAGTCTAAATCAGAGGCTGTAAACCGATATCTTTTACCTCGTTCTAAACTCCTGGTTTTGATAGTACATTCTTTAGCCTTGCTTCCATCCTCGGTTCCTACAGAGCAAGATTCAAACTTTATGTTTAAAAAGTTATTGGTATAGATTTTATCGCTTCCTGATGACAATTTTTGTATCCTATCATTGATCCAATACTTTACCGAGTAGGGAGTCTGATTGGATATAAGTGTAGCAACTTCAGGGGTATTTGGCATGAGAAAGCTTCGGAGAACCCAGTTGCTCCGACATTTGTACTTAGTAAGAGTCCTGATATCAGCACACAAAGACATAGGAACTTCTGAGTTCATACAAACTGATTTGGTAATAGGATACGAATCTCTTTGTCTGACATCCACATTTCTTTTAATTACAGCAGTGAAAACTCCAGACTCAAGTACACGATCGCGTTCTTTAATCTCGTACTCAAATGTATTCTCTCCGTCTAAAACGTGAAATTCTTTACTATCATGTCTTGTTCCAAAACTCATCCGTGTCCCTTCTGAAGATCTACCCTCATCGTACTCTCTGTCAGTGTAAGGAAATGGGTCACTAGCTACTCCTCTGGTAATATTTTTAACAATTACACGTCTTTTACGAGCTGGTGGAGTAGTACTGGAAGTAAACCGGGCTTCCCGAGAAGACCAGCTGTAACCTGGGCACTCACCTTTATACTTAGTTTCGTGAATTTCTACTTGATTGAGTTCTCGGCTACCTAAGAACTCCCATCCGATTTCAGGTGCAGGTTGTATTTCCGAACCCTCTTCAATTCCTATTTCAGGTGCAGATTGTGTTTCCGAACCCTCTTCAATTCCGATTTCAGGTGCAGGTTGTATTTCCGAACCCTCTTCAATTCCTATTTCCGGTGCAGGTTGTGTTTCCGAATCCTCTTCAATTCCTATTTCCGGTGCAGGTTGTGTTTCCGAATCCTCTTCAATGGGCAATTGTTTTAGTGGCGGCAACTGTGCTAGTGAGGGTGCTCTAAAAAACGTCAAAACCAGACTAATGCTCAAAGCAGTGAGCAACAAAAATTTGCTATTTGATGTGATTTTATTAACTATTTTGTTCCATAATCGATTGATTTTAAGCATCAGAAAAATTTAATTTTGTTAATGTATTTAAATGTCAAAAAATACGTGTTAGAGTTTGCAATTCCACTTATCGTATCAATTAGATCTGAATTTAAAGTTCGATCATTTCCTTGAGTGTGTTAAGACTAAAACCAGCAAGACGCTGAGCCTCACCCAGATCAGAAAAGCCATGCTTATGATACAAGTTGAGGTCAAAGTTTCCGACAATTGCTCAAATCTTTAGCAGTGCAATACTAGCAGGGCAGATCACTGGCGCAATCAGAATGAAATAGCCCTGAATGATCAGCAATAGTTAGGAAAGTGGTTTACCATCTTCCTGAGCTATCTAATAATTAGCGAAGAGGATGGTAAGTTGCTTGAGGAGCTATCTGTTGAATACTGCTATCTACCTGCGGTATTGATGCAATTAAGCCATCGAAAACGGCAAGTAAAAACATAAAAAACAAGAAACTCATGGGAATCGAAATAATAACTCCGATCAGTGTCTGTCCTAAATAATTCCTAATGGCTAGCCCCATCAGATGATCAACTCCATAGTCGATCTGCCAATTTCCTTGTTCATCTTGATAGACGTCTTTAACTTTCATAAGTTTCCTCACTCATTCAATAAAGTATAAAAATAACTACAAAGCTTATAGGTGATATTCCGCAAGTTAAACCAAAAATAATTTTATAAAGTCACTAATCGTAGGGTGGGCAGTGCCTAGCAACGTGGTTTGCAAGCTTCATTATCTGTCTGATGCACTGCCCACCCTAAATGAACCTTACTCATCCTACAAAGCTTATAGATAAAATTCCGCAATTCAAAACAAGGTATTTTTATTTAATTGAATCCCTGGCTATTTAAGGGGTAATCGATCATTTAAACTACTCATTTACTATAATCATTATAAGAGAGCCATTTTCTTGAGGAACTATCTGTTGAATACTGGTATCTACCTGCGGGATTAATTCAATTAAGGCATCGAAAACGGAAAGTAAAAACATAAAAAACAAGAAACTCATGGGAATCGAAATAATAAATTGGGTCAGTGTCTGTCCTAAATCATTCCTAATGGCTAGCCCCATCAGATGATCAACTCCATAGTCGATCTGCCAATTTCCTTGTTCATCTTGATAGACGTCTTTAACTTTCATGATTAGCCTCGCTCATCCAATAACTTAAAAAAAAAAACAAATCCACAAAATTTCTACATCACATGGCGCTATAATCGAAGATGCTACCCTTTAGAAACTAAAGGTTTATCGCTATCAAGAGTTACAGGTGGCGTAGTATCTAGTCACGGAGCTGCTCCCCAAATTGATTCGTTAAGGCTTGTGACAGTTAACAAAAACCTCCACTAATCTACCACTTACTATTAAATTATGGTAGATTAAGGAGATGGCATTAATACCACTCCGTAAGGCGGTCGAACTTACGGGACTCTCCAAGAACACACTAAAGAAGTATGCAGACAATGGGACACTCAGATGCGAAAGGACACCAGGAGGGACTAGACTCTTTGACTCAACAGATCTTCTCCGTTTTGGAAAAGCTCCAAAGTCTGACAAATTGCGCTGTTACACCATCTGTTATTGCCGAGTCAGTAGTACAAAACAGCGAGACGATCTTGCCCGCCAAGTCGCTTACCTCCACTCTCTCTTCCCGGAAGCAGACATCATCTTTGACATCGGTTCCGGTCTCAATTACAACAGGAAAGGGCTTAGAACCATACTGGAACGAGTCGTGTCTGGAGATCAGCTCACGGTTGTTGTTACCTGTAGAGACCGACTTACCCGTTTCGGGTTTGAACTCATTGAGTACTTGGTCGGTCTCAACGGTGGAAAAATCCTGGTTCTCGACCAACCTGAAAGTTGTCTTTGATCAGAACTTACCGCAGATATTATCTCCATCATTCACGTCTTATCCTGCCGGGTTCACGGACTCAGAAAGTACGGTAAAAAAATCAAAGAAGATTCATCTGTTCCTAAACCCTGAACAGCGAGCAATTATCCGTAAGTGGTTTGGAGTGTCCCGTTATGTGTTCAATAAAACCATCAAAATCCTCCAGGATGGCGAAACAAAAGCTAACTGGAAAGCCATTAAAACTGGCATTTTGAATGACCTACCCGAATGGTGCAAGGAAGTCCCTTATCAAATTAAATCGATAGCGATAAAGGATGCTTGCACCGCTGTTAGGGAGGCCAAGAAAAAGTACAAGAAAACGTTTCAAATTCAGCGAGTAAGGTTTAGGTCTCGCAAAAATCCCATTCAATCTTGCTATATACCCAAGTCAGCAGTTTCGACCTTGGGGATATATCACACTAAATTAGGAGAGATAGGATACACTGAAAGCCTTCCTGATCAGGTATGCGATAGTAGGCTAACCAGTAACAACGGGAATTACTACCTAGTTGTCCCCTATAAAGAGACTAAAAAGAAAACCGAAAACCAAGGTAGAGTAGTCGCTTTAGATCCTGGAGTCAGAACTTTTATTACTTTCTTTAGTGAGACATCTGTAGGAAAAATTGGAAATGGAGACTTTTCTCGTATCCAACGATTATGTCAACATCTAGACAATTTGCTATCAAAGATCAGTAAATCTAGTGGTGGACAGAAACGCCGAATGAGAAAAGCGGCTAGGAGAATGATCGTCAAAGTTCAGAACCTAATTAATGAACTTCATCACAAAACAGCTAGGTTTTTGGTTGACAACTTTGACGTAATTCTGCTTCCAACTTTTGAGACCTCTCAGATGTCTAAAAGAAAGAACAGAAAAATCCGATCTAAAACTGTCCGTAATATGTTGAGTTTTGCTCACTATCGTTTTCAGGAATTTTTGAAGCATAAGGCAATAGAAGCTGGGAAGATAGTAGTAGATGTCTGTGAAGCTTATACCAGTAAAACGGTTAGCTGGACAGGTGAATTAGTCAACATTGGCGGCGGTCGAATAATTAGATCAAAAGTTGATGGTCGATCTATGGATCGAGACATTAACGGCGCTCGTGGGATATTCCTACGAGCCTTGGTAGATACACCCTGGTTGAGAAATCAACTTGCATTAGTGAGCCAAAATTTTCCCTTGAGAGATTCTGGTAGCTAAAAAGTATCGGTCTATATACTAATCAGGGCTAGCTCAGAAATTTATGCAATCGGATCTTTTTTCCGTAAGGGCAGTGGGCGGGAATGCTTTTGCTTAGCGGCTCCTAGGTCTCATCCCATCCTCGTTAAGTGATCAGCTGTGTTAACGGTGTAGTTGTTGATCAGATCACAACCATGGTGGCTTAATCATCAAAAATATCCAACTGCTCGATGGTCACCCTTTGGTCTGTCACCTTTTGGCCAGTTGTATTCCTAGCTGACAATTGTTTGCCAATCCCCTTGCGCAACCCCAGGGCAATTTTACTGTGCTTCTCAATTTGCTTCATCACCTGTTTCGCCCGATTAATCACTGAGGTTGGTAAACCCGCTAAACGTCCTGCCTCAATCCCATAAGAACGGTTAGCTCCTCCTGGCTGTACCTGATGCAAAAAGATGATTTCATTCGCTAACTCTTTTACGGTCACCTGATAATTAGCTACATTGGGCAAAATCGAGGCTAACTCATTCAACTCATGATAATGGGTGGCAAAAATCGTCCGTGCCTTAATTTCCATGGCCAGATACTCCCCGACCGCCCAAGCGATGGAAAGACCATCAAAGGTTGCTGTGCCTCGACCAATCTCATCCAACAACACTAAAGACTTATCCGTAGCATGATTGAGAATATTCGCTGTCTCGTTCATTTCCACCATAAACGTAGACTGGCCTGTTGCTAAATCATCCACCGCACCGACTCTGGTAAAAATGCGATCGCATATCCCCAAACTTGCTTCTGATGCTGGCACAAAACTTCCCACCTGTGCCATCAACTGAATCAATCCTACCTGACGCAAATAACAACTCTTCCCACTGGCGTTAGGTCCGGTCAGAATAATCAAATCAGGAATATCCGTTTCGGTTGAAGCTTGAAGGTTAGCAGGTTGAAGGTTAGCAGGTTGAAGGTTAGCAGGTTGAAGGTTAGAAGGTTGAAGGTTAGAAGGTTGAAGGTTAGAAGGTTGAAGGTTAGAAGGTTGAAGGTTAGAAGGTTGAAGGTTAGAAGGTTGAAGGTTAGAAGGTTGAAGGTTAGCAGGTTGAAGGTTAGCAGGTTGCTCGTTATCGGGTTGCTCGTTATCGGGTTGCTGGTTAGAAGGTTGCTCGTTAGAATTTTCAACGTTCAACTCCCCGTCAACCTTCAACTCCCCGTCAACCTTCAACTCCCCGTCAACCTTCAACTCCCCGTCAACCTTCAACTCCCCGTCAACCTTTAACTTGTTTTGACCTAAAGACGCGGAATTCGGGACAAACAAGCCACTGGGCAAGGACTGTTCCACCACTGGATGCCGTCCATCTATAATCCGAATTTCCCGGCTTTGATCCATATCGGGACGACAATATCCCTGATAAACAGCGACCTCTGCTAATCCACACAACACATCCAATGCTGCTACCGCCCGAGACACACCCCGAATCCTGTCAGCTTCCAGCCCTACCTCATGGCGCAAGCCCACAAAAATTTCATACTCTAAACGATTCAAATCCTCCCGGGCCGTGAGAATCCGTGCTTCCCGTTCCTTCAGCTCTGGGGTTATATAGCGCTCTTCATTAACTAACGTCTGCTTCCGAATATAATCATCTGGTACCTGAGCTGTCTTAGCACGAGGTACACTAATGTAATATCCAAAGGTCTTATTAAACCCTACCTTCAGCTTGGGAATATCTGTCTTTTCCCGCTCCGTTACTTCCAAATTAGCAATCCACTGCTGATCCTCCTCGGCTTGAGCACGCATTTCATCCAACTGCTGATTGACCTGAGGCCGAATTAATTTTCCCTCAGTCAGATGCAAGGGTGGTGACTCTACCAGATGCTCCTGCAGTGTGTGCCCTAACTCTTCCAATTGTGGCGGTACATTCTGCATCACTTTCAGATAGGGAGAAGAGCCATAAGCCGCTAGGTCAGCTAATTCCGGTAACCTCAACAGAGAATCCCCTAAGGCTACTAAATCTCTGGCATTAGCTCTACCAGAACTTGCTTTCCCTGTCAACCGATCCAAGTCATAAATTTTCCGAAGCAGCTGCTGTAAGTCCTGGCGCAGTCCAGTATTGTCCACTAATTCCGCGATGGTATCATGTCGCGCCCGGATTCCCTTAATCTCTAGTAATGGTTGGAGTAGCCAGCGCCGCAATGCTCTACCTCCCATGGCTGTACTGGTTCGATCTAGAGCCCAAAGCAGGGAACCGTTAAAGGTGTTATCTCGGACAGTAGCAGTAATTTCGAGATTGCGACGAGTCTGGTGGTCGAGAATTAAATAATCAGCAATGGTATAGGTCCGTAATATCTGTAACGCTACATAATTTTCTTTTTGGGTATCTTTCAGATATTCCAACAACCCACCAGCAGCACGGACACCAAGGGGCAGATGTTCACACCCTAACCCTTCAAGCGATCGCACTCTGAACTGTTCCAACAGTCGCTGTCGGGCTTCTGCCAAGGTAAAGTGTCGTTGGGGACGGAGTGCATAACAAAATGAATTTGGTAAACAATCCGGTAAACTCTCAGAGGTCTGACCAGGTCGTAGCATACTCCCCAAATCGGGAGCATTGGTGGGAATTAATACCTCCGACGGCTGCAAGCGCATCAATTCCTGAACCAGCAGGTCTAAATCTCGGTCTTGAGTAGTCAGAAATTCCCCAGTGGAAATATCTGCATAGGCTAAACCCCAATGATTCTTAGCAATTACTACTGCTGCCAAGAAATTGTTACGACGAGCATGGAGCATCTCCTCTTCCATCAAGGTACCGGGGGTAAGGACACGGGTGACTTCCCGGCGCACCTGACGTCCTTCTTTGGCTGCTACTGAGGCATCTTCCACTTGGTCACAAATTGCGATCGCATAGCCTTTTTCCACTAGCATGGTGCTGTAGCGGTCCAAAGCATGGTGAGGAACCCCTGTCATTGGCACCCGTCCCACTCCCTTACCAGCTTCTTTGCTGGTTAAGACCAGTTCCAGGGCTTCAGAAATTATCCTGGCATCCTGAAAGAAGGTTTCATAGAAGTCCCCAACTCTGTAGAGCAGCACAGCATGGGAATACTGGTCTTTTAGTTCAGCAAAATGGTGCATCATCGGTGTCAGCTTACTGCGGTCCACTGTCCGATGGTCAGTATTCTCAGGCGCAACTTTCCTTGCTGCTTCAGTTGCCCTTTTGGGAAGGTTATCGTTGGATTCGGGAGTAGATGCTTGAGGGGATCTGCTCATTTACTAAGCTAGAAATACCAATACTCTATATTAAGAGGTAAATCCAACTCACCCTCGGTTTGTTAGATTCATTTCCACTAAGGGTTTATTACTATATCGCAATATTTTTATCAAGACTAGGCAGCAGAGTAAACACATCTAATTGATTGATTCATACATATAGTGTTTATTGATTTCCATAAACACTATATGTATAAAATATCTTGTCAATAAGCACAATAACACCGGGTTTATTGAGAACTACCCCCAGTTTGTTGACAAGATGCGCTTACCCTGGCATTGTATAGCCTAGCCAGAATGTCTAAATTATTCTAAATCATTCTTAATTATTATTAATTTTTTATAACTTTGCTAACTAAACTATTCTCAATTGTGCTAACTAAATTATTATCAATTATGTGTATGTTTAATACTTAGCAATTCCCTTGCTGATGCCCCTATAAAGTGGAATAAATTAAACAGCTGTTGATGACAGTATTGTGTTTATTTAAAATATTCTAAATTATAGCTTGGGAGGGAATCGAATCACATTTATTCACATGAAACGGCGTATAACAAATGAAAAGTGTCATCAGACGTCGAATGTTTTTGGTTGTACTCGCTACCATGACCGGGCTATTTACAACCTTGACCCCTGTTTTGACTGAAGGTAAGTCTGGTTTTCACATTCTTTATGCCTTGAAGCCCAACGGTCAACTGTCCTACTATAGCTATAGTGGTCTACCGAATCCTAATAACTTTCAGAATCAGGGTGCGGAGACGGTTATTTCAAACGGTTGGAACGAATATAGTAAAGTTTTTTCCGGAGGTTGTGGAGTTTTGTTTGCTCTAAAGCCCAACGGTCAACTGTCCTACTATAGCTATAGTAGTCTACCGAATCCTAATAACTTTCAGAATCAGGGTGCGGAGACGGTTATTTCAAACGGTTGGAACGAATATAGTAGAGTTTTTTCCGGAGGTTGTGGAGTTTTGTTTGCTCTAAAGCCCAACGGTCAACTGTCCTACTATAGCTATAGTGGTCTACCGGATCCTAATAACTTTCAGAATCAGGGTGCGGAGACGGTTATTTCAAACGGTTGGAACGAATATGGTAAAGTTTTTTCCGGAGGTTCTGGAGTTTTGTTTGCTCTAAAGCCCAACGGCCAACTGTCCTACTATAGCTATATTGGTCTACCGGATCCTAATAACTTTCAGAATCAGGGTGCGGAGAAGGTTATTTCAGACGGTTGGAACGAATATAGTAGAGTTTTTTCCGGAGGTTGTGGAGTTCTGTTTGCTCTAAAGCCCAACGGCCAACTGTCCTACTATAGCTATATTGGTCTACCGGATCCTAATAACTTTCAGAATCAGGGTGCGGAGAAGGTTATTTCAAACGGTTGGAACGAATACCAGAATATCTTCTAGGGTCAGCCAGGTTTATAGCTCAGGGTAAGAGCATCTCAATCACGCTTGACAAAAGGAACTAGGGCAAACGCATCTAAATTGCAAAACCCTTATCCAGTAAGGATTTAATCAATTGATTTCAAACAGAACTCGATCGCTGAAATCCTGACCCCGCCAGCATGTACAAAAATAAGATGCGTTTCCCCTGGACTAGGGAGTTGATCAATCTAGTCAAATATGTCACTTAAGTTTTACAATACATCTGAATTAGGGTCAATACTCCTAGTTTAAGCCTTGGTAATTCCCGGTAACTCCTGGAATTGCCAACTAGGATGCAGGCTAAGGATTGAGTCCTACGTTGATTTGGTTATGACACCTAGGAATGACCTCCAGTTCCTGGCTCTGTCGCTAATCATTAAAGTGAAGGCAAAATGTGTGGTTAGCCTAACAAGCCATTTCAACATTGCCGTTCGCGCAAGCGTGTGCGAAGCACTTGGAACACATAACCGACTTGAGACGCACTAAAAATGCAAAATTACGTATTTATCATTGACACGAACAAACGACCACTAAATCCCATTTCGCCAAAGAAAGCACGCCGATTATTGAAAAAAGGTAAAGCGGCGGTCTTTAGGATGTATCCATTCACAATCATCCTAAAAACAGGGATTCGGCAAAGCCGACGCTGCGCGAACGATGATCCAACTATCTCACCCTGTCAAATCAAGATCGATCCTGGCAGCAAGGTAACTGGATTTGCCTTAGTCCAAAATGATCAAGTTATTTGGGGGATGGAATTAGAACACAGAGGAGGATTAATCAAGAAAAAACTAGAGTCTAGAAGAGCTGTAAGAAGCGGAAGGCGCAATCGCCACACCCGCTACAGAAAACCTCGATTCCTTAACCGTAGACGCCCACAGGGATGGCTGCCCCCTAGCCTAGAGCACAGAATTCTGACTACCTACCCAGACTTGGGTAAAACGATTGATAAAATTCTGCCCGGTCAATGAGATTTGGCTTGAAAAAGTTAAGTTTGATACCCAAAAAATGCAGAATCCAGAAATTAGTGGCGTTGAGTATCAGCAGGGGGAACTAGCTGGCTATGAAGTCAGAGAGTATTTGCTTGAAAAATGGGAAAGGGAATGTACCTATTGTGGAAAGCAAAATGTCCCCTTGCAGATTGAACATATCCATCCAAAATCGAAAGGAGGAAGCGATTGCGTAAGTAATCTTTGTTTGGCTTGCGAAAAGTGCAACCAACGAAAAGGAAATAAGCCTATAGAAGATTTTCTAAAAAATAAGCCAAGTCTACTTCAGAAGATTAAGACTAAAGCTAAACAGCCATTAAAGGATGCGGCGGCGGTTAATGCAACCCGTAAAAAGCTAGTAAAAATGCTCCAAAGTGTAAGACCAGTAGTAACTGGGACGGGAGCACAAACTAAGTACAACCGAACGAAGCTAGGACTCCCTAAACAGCACTGGATTGATGCCGCTTGTGTTGGGGATATTGAGACTTTAACTTTGATAACCTCTCAACCTCTTCTAGTAACCTGCTTTGGGCAAGGAGGAAGGCAAAAAGCGGCACTCAACAAGTACGGCTACCCCATTAGACATAACCCATTGAAGCCGATTAAAGGCTGGGTAACCGGAGACATAGCCAAACATCAAAAACTAGGGATAGGCAAAGTTACTCCCAGAAGTAAAGGAAGTTTTGGATTTACCCCGTTAGGAATGAAAGGCTACAAAAGCTGTAAACCTCAAGATATATCGGCAATACACCGAAAAGATGGATACACTTACGGCTTTTGTCAATAAATACCGGAACTTGCCTTGTAATAGCTGTCCTAAACTTACCTGCTGTGATCATGACGGTGCATCTATTTACTTCGATCTAATTTTGTCAAGTATAGTGCCAAGGGTATCAGTCTAGCCAGGCAGACTAAAATTAAACAGAACCAAATATAATAAAACAGAATAAAATAGAATAAAAGAGCTTGAACCCAAATTAATCTATGTCTGAACCATCAATTACTGTTACAGTCAAGCTTTTTGCTGCCTATCAAGAAACCTATGGCTTGCCAGAACTCCAGTTGGGATTTCCCCCTCAAACATCAGTATCAGCGGTGTTAGACCGTTTACTGAGTGAACACCCAGAGCTGGAGCAATGGCGTGAAGTGACCCGCTTTGGCATCAATCTACAATTTGTTCCCCCCGATACCCCCTTGCAAGATGGGGATGAAGTGGTTCTGATTCCTCCTGTTAGCGGTGGCTAATCGATTATTGTGCCTGCAAGCCTTTTGCCTCCAAGGGTCATATTTCTCAGAAAAATTGACTGATATGCAGCGTTGCTTCACCATGATCAGGAATCCAGGATACCCACTGGTCTTCTGAAACCTGGCACAGCAGCAGCGCTTCATCAAAGCTATAGGGAGTGACATCCTCCTACACTATACGCGAAGCGTATAGTGTAGGCTTCCCATTCTCACAAATAGGTATTCCTGCCCAAAGCCACTTATCTAGGATTTCTCCCCCGACAGATCGACTACTTGACAGGCTGTTTCCATTTCCCGAATTGTCCTGAGGTACATTCAATTTTATTACCGCTACTCCCTACTCCCTACTCCCTACTCCCTACTCCCTACTCCCTACTCCCTACTCCCTACTCCCTACTCCCTACTCCCTACTCCCTACTCCCTACTCCCTACTCCCTACTCCCTAAAACCGAAGACTTTGTAGCTCACCCAATTGATAACTGCTATAGTAGGTAATACTTCAAACAACGGCTATCTTCACCCAACTATTTTCAAATAAAGCGTTTCGCTCAAATTTCGGATGAATCCGAACAATATAAATAGACTTCTGCTCACTAGCAGATGTTCTATGTTCCCCTTCAGTAATTTTGTACCAATCTAGCGGAAAGCATTCACGGCTGTACAAGCTGTAGTAAAGATCATGGCTTGTTAACAAGGATGGTGCTAGTTTAAATTGAATCGATTCTCCCTTTTTCAAGGCACCATAGTAAAATTTGGTTTCTGGATTCGGTACAGGTAAGAATACTTTTTTAACAAATGCCTGGGGTAACCATTGCTTAAAGTGCAACAGGTTGAAGACATAATAATTTAACCAGACATGAAGCCAATTTTTTCGTTTAATTAGGTCACGGTAAAAGCTGTTGATATCAGTAGGGGCGTGAATTTGCTTGGCATCTACGACTTTAACACCATCTGCTTTAACAGTAGGTTGCTCTACTGTCTCTGACCAGTGATAATACCGCAAACCTAATAAGTATTTACCTGGTTTTAAGATCACGGATTCCCATTGGTTTTCTCCGGATACGGTCAGGGAGCTGATATTAGTGATGGTTTCAAAATCTGGTAGACTGTAAACTACTAATGTCCAGGATTGGGCTGATTGTTTAGCTGCACTGGCATCAAAGCTAATTAGCTCTTTGACCTGAATCGGTCCAACTAGAGAAATAATAGCGTGAAGATTCCAACGAGCTCGACTCATTGCCCAAATTAATTTGATGGGCTTTTTTAAAAACTCGGCTGATACGAGTTGCCACTGGAGATTTTTAGTGTTTTTTTTGGAGGTAAAGTATCCTCCGATGGTTTGCATCACAAATCTTAGGATGCGGGAAAATATGAAAGAGAGTATGGATAAGGGTATTTCCCAGAAAAGCTCTAAATTAGTCATTTGTTAGTATAGCGGAGGGAGCAGGGAGCAGGGAAGAGGCAATAGGCAAGAGGCAATAGGCAATAGGCAAGAGGCAAGAGGCAATAGGGAAAAAATAATGTGTACCTCATAGCTATGAAAAATGCTATAGTTGGTAATGGATATTGTTAAATTTAGCTGTTACCTTTTACCTGTTACTTGTTACCTTTTCAATTTTTAATTTTTCAGGTTTAATCGCTTTTCGGCGATAATTGCAACTATAGCATCTGGTGCATCGACATGGAGGTTATGTCCTCCTGATAGTTTGACTGTTTTAGCGTGAGGTATTGCAGCTTGTTGTAAGGCTAGGTCTTCGGGTCGGTTAAAGTTGCTATTATTGCCATAAACTAAGGTAGTGGGAGCTTTAATTTGACTCAGTAGCTGTGTGTATTTATCCCGATTAAAACCTGTTCCACTTAAACCAATTCCCGTACGAATTTGCAGTCTTGGATCCCAGCGCCAACGTACACCACCATCAAAAGGTTCGGTAAGTCGCTGAGCATGTTTTAAAGCTAATTCTTCAGAGAGGTTGGGGGTTAAGCGGCGCAGACGATTAGCAGCAGCTTCGATATCCGCAAAGACCTGGTGTTGGGGTGGGGATGCTAGATAATCTAAGTGGGTTGCTATATTTTGAGCGGTTTGATCGTCCTTCTGTTCTCCTGGTAGCACGGGCTCCAGCAATAGTAAGGATTTGACCTTTTCCGGTCTGACACTGGCAAAGGTGGCAGCAACTACAGCCCCCATGGAATGACCGACTAGAATAAATGGCTGGTCTGTCAGTGCCTTTGCGTTCGGCTCTGCCGTGCCAAAGGCGATCGCATCCAAATCCCCTAAGTAGTCAATTAATTGATAAGACCCTCCCATACCTACATGCTGGGAAAGTCCATGGCCTCGCTGGTCAGGTGCAACGACTCGATATCCCATACTTGCTAAGGGACGGGCAATTTCTTCCCAAGCCGCTCCATGTTCTAACACACCATGGACACATAGGATTAATTCTCCATCCGCCGGACCCCAACTACACAGACAAAGCTGTAAACCCCGCACGTCTAGATAAGACTCTTGCATCGGTTCAAGTTCTTCGCGTAGCGTGGCCTTTTGGCCAAGGTTAGGAGGTTGAAGGTTAGAAGGTTGAAGGTTAGAAGGTTGAAGGTTAGAAGGTTGAAGGTTAGAAGGTTGTTCGCCCTTCGGGTTCGAGTCGGGTAGGTTGGCTGGTTGGGCTGAAGGTTCAACCAGTAACGGCAATTGATAATCTAACCGTGTCGCCACCTCTTCCGCAAATTTCCCCAAAGGCCGGGGCAACTGGATTTGCCGCCAAACTTCTCCCAAAGTCGAATCAATTTGGTTATGGTTGCGGAAATTGGGGTCATCTACCGGTAGGGATTGGGGATGAACGCCATCGGTCATCCGCTGACCTTGATAGGGTTCTAAAACCGCCTCATCAAAAGGAATACCCAGAAACTCACACAACTTTGCCATCACCAAAGCAGGTTGCTTGACTAGTTCCTCGTAATACACTAAATGATGATTAGATGGTGCAATTTCCTCGAAGAAGTCTAGGATATTACGGTTACAGGTTGTCCAAACTTGCTCTGCTAGCCAATAAGGGTCCACCTCATCAAAACCAAGGATTTTATCCATCCGATTTTTCACGAACGAATCAATTACAGCATAGGGATGACGTACCAGATGAATATACTTCGCTTCTTCAAATAAATCTTCCGCGTGCCTTAGGGTTTCCAGACTGCCAGCATAGGTAGGAGACTTATCCACAAGAGTACGTTTACCCGTTAGTTCCTGTAACCTGCCATAAACCTTCTGAATTGACCAATCTTGCTCCGTTATCTCCTCTACCAGTGTTGTACTTGCTTCGGCATCTAGGTTCATGATTTCCATGAAAGCTCGCGCTAACCCTTCTCCTAAGTGAGTTGAACCTAGGGATTGATTGCGCTCAGCCATAGTGTCAAAGGGCAATAGGTGTAATTCTGGTGGACAGAATAAATCCCGATGACCAGCTAGCATCACCCGCAGTAACGTAGAGCCTGACCGAGGGCTACAGAGCAAAAACACCATGCTCCGATTGCGCTGGCTGGGTTTGGTAAAATTGCGTTCGCTATTGTTATTCCATGCCCAAGGATTAGCCCAATTCTTAATATCTGAGAGACTAGTAGTGGTCAATGAGGTTTGGGTTGGCTGGGGCTGATGAAGCCGTTCCATCTCCAAAGCCAAGTACTCAGCTAGAGCCGTAATCGTTGGTCGCTCATAAAACTCCCTAGGATAAAGAGTTATCTTCAGGTCTTTCTTACAAGAATTGAGTACCTCTACAATCATTAAGGAATCAGCACCCAAATCCATCAGGTTGCTCGACCCTGAGATTTCCCGACTTATCCCTAAAGCCTTAGCAATCTGTTGCTTAAGGTAATCTTTTAATAACTCTTCCCGTTGGGTTGTTGTACTGGCGAGCAGTTGATCAAAAATCCCAGAATTGTCGTTTTCCCCATCCCCCTGAGGCGGTAGTGTTTCTGTTGTGATTACCTCTGATAGGAATAACGGTAACTCTATCGGTAGTCGTTGTTTTAAAGTTGACCACTCCACCGGTAATACCCCCACCTGAGCAACATCTTGTGCCAGAAGTTGTTCGAGTATCTGTAATCCCTGTGGTGATTGAATCGGTTCTATGCCCAGCATTGTCATCCGTTTACCGACGCCAGCGGCTAAACCCATCTCAGCCCAAGGCCCCCAATTAATACTTAAAGCGTTTGCACCTTGCCCTTTTCGATAATGGCTGAGGCTATCTAAAAATCCGTTAGCTGCGGAATAGTTTCCTTGACCAGGGGTACCTAGGATAGAAGTAGCGGAGGAAAATAGTACAAATAAGTCTAGGGCCATCTCCTGAGTCAACCTGTGTAAATTCCAGGCTCCCTCAACTTTCGGCTTCATCACCTTCGCAAATTTTGCCCAATCTTGATGCAGCAGCACCCCATCCTCTAGGACCCCTGCACCATGGATAATTCCTTTGAGGGGGGGTAGGGAAACCTGAATTCTCTTGAGACAGTCCCTAACTTGTGCTTCCTGGGATACATCCACCTGCTCAAGGACTACCATCACACCTTGTTCTTCTAATTTCCCTATTATTTCTGACGCCCTAGGATTTGGTTGGCTTCGTCCTACCAGGACTAAATACCTTGCGCCCTTATCTACCATCCATTCAGCTATCTTTAACCCCAGTGACCCCAAACCACCGGTAATTAAATAGGTGCTATCTGGTTTTAGCTGCAATGGTAAGCTCCCACTTTGGGACTGTTGCTGTTGATGAATCAGGCGAGGCACATAGGCTTGTCCTCCCCTCAATGCAATTTGGTTTTCTCCCTCTGGCCGTAATATCTGGTTGAGCACCATTAATGATTGCTCTTGGTAGTGCTGCTGGGTTCCCTCACTTGGTTCTATGTCTATTATCCCTGCCCACAGTTCTGGATGTTCTTGGGCAATAACTGCCCCTAAACCCCATAGGGGAGACTGGGCAATCCGTAAGGATTTTTTCGTCTTACCTACCGGTTGTGTGGCCTCGGTAACTAACCACAGACGAGGGGGTTGAGCTAATTCTGCTTTGACTAACGCTTGCAGCAGATGCAATACACTACCACAACCGTTTTCTAAGGTTACATCTAGGGGAAATGTTTGGAACTGCTCCAGTGCGGGAGTATCTAAACTCCACATATGAACCACAATCACAGATGTTGCGTTTAGGGATTCGACTTGTTGAGCTAACAGACGCTGAAACTGTTGCGGTTGTGCTGGGTTAATTTGATAATGGTTTGCTTGTAATTGTTCATAACTTGAGCCAGGGGAAATTAGCAAAATTCGGTCGGGTGTTGCTTCCAGCTGCTGTTGAACTAATGTTTCTCTAAATGTTTCTCCAAAGCCCCCTTTATCGGCAAAAATCAACCAAGTTGTAGTAGATGTAGATATATCAGTAGATACATCAGATCCATCTATATCCTTGGGTCGCCATGCTATCTCATACAACCAATCCCCATAGGAGGCAGTGGAGAGTTGACCATAGGAAATCGGGGATAATTGTTTTACTGAAGTGGTATCTAGCCAATACCGTTGCCGTTCAAATGGATAAGTGGGTAGGGAAACTAGACGACCGGGGTTATCCTGATGGAATCTTCCCCAGTCTACTGATGCGCCATGTTTATATAGGCTTGCCAAACTTTCCAGCATTTGCTGACTATCTGGTTTTCCTGGGCGCAAACTGGGTATAGCCGTGAGCTTTCCTTTGGGTAAACACTGCCGACCCATTCCCAATAGGCTAGGCTTTGGTCCTACTTCCACACACAGATGATAACCCTGTTGATAAAGGGTTTCCATGCTCTGGTAAAATTTCACGGACCCACGGACATGGTCACACCAATACTCGGTCGTAGCTATTTCAGCAGTCGCTAATTTTCCAGTTAAATTCGAGATTATCTCTATTTGGGGAGGATGTAAGGATATTTCCGATAATACCTGGGCAAAATCTGCCACCATTGGTTGCATGAGGGCAGAATGGAAGGCATGAGAGACTGGCAACTTTAGTGATTTGACCTTTTGAGAGCGTAGTCGGGCTATCACTGTTTGAACGGCCTGACTTTCCCCAGAAATCACAATATTTTCCGGACCGTTAATGGCAGCGATTGAGACTTTGTCGGATATGGCTTGAATTGCCTCAGTCACCTGCTGCTCATTGGTCAAAACCACCGCCATCTCACCACCTTCTGGCAACTGTTGCATCAAACGCGCTCTTTGGGCAATTAGCTTTAGCCCATCTTCTAAGCTAAAGACTCCTGCTACAGTTGCTGCCACATATTCCCCAACACTATGACCCATCACCACAGTTGGTTCGATGCCCCAAGACCGCCATAACTGAGCCAGGGAGTATTCTAGAGCAAACAATGCCGGTTGGGTGTAGGCGGTTTGATTTAATGTTGAGTTGTCACTGTTGTCGCTGAAGATTTCCCCATACAGGACATCCAGTAACGGCTGTTCTAAATAGGTTTGCAGAATTTCGGCGCATTGGTCGAGATAGCCGGCAAATATTGGTTGGGTTTCGTAGAGTTGCCGTCCCATACCACTATACTGAGAGCCTTGACCGGTAAAGAGGAAAACGATTTCGGGGGGAGTAGGGCTATTTTGTGCTATTTTCTCCGAAATCGTTTCGCTTTCTGTCAACTTGGTCAGTTGTTGCTGTAACTGGTCAGTGGATTTGACTAGGAGGGCTAGACGATAGTTAAAATGCGATCGCCCTTTATTGCTGGTCAAACAAATATCTGCCAGTGTGCTTGATGGCTCAGATGCTATAAAGTCTATGTATCGCTTTCCTAGGGCTTGCAGGGCGGTTGCTGTTTTGGCAGACAAGGTAAATAGATGATAGTTTTCACCTTGATAGTTTTCACCTTGATATTTTTTTTCTATATCATTACTTGTCGCTTTTGTCAAGTCTGGCGCTCCTTGTAGCACCACATGAGCATTGGTTCCTCCAAAACCGAAAGAGCTGACACCAGCAAATGGGGGAATCACATCCCATGGCCAAGGCTCCCACTGCTGCTGTACTCGCAGGGGCAGTTCATCAAAGGGAATGTGGGGATTTGGATCCTGGAAATGGAGGCTTGGTAAAAGTTCTTGGTGCTTGAGGGATAGGGCGACTTTGATTAAACTAGCAATACCAGCAGCTGCTTCTAGATGACCGATATTAGATTTGACCGAGCCAATCGCAACAGGCTTCGTAGGGTGCGTTAATAACGCACCGGATAACGCACCGGATAACGCACCGTAGTTATCAGAGTTGTTATCAGAGTTGTTATCAGAGTTATGATCACAGCGATGTTCCAAAAGAACCGCTTCGCGATCGGCGAAGCCGCGCCAAAGGCGATCGCGTTTTAGGACATTTCCCAAGGCCATCGCTTCAATCGGGTCTCCCAGTAGGGTTCCGGTTCCATGGGTTTCTACATACTGCACATCTGACGGTGAAATGCCCGCTTGCTGGTAGGCCGAGACTAGAACAGCTTCCTGAGCATCTCTACTAGGAGCCGTTAGCCCATTGGTGCGACCATCTTGGTTAACCGCACTGCCTCGAATCACAGCATAAATTGGATCTTTATCGATCAGGGCTTTGGATAGGGGCTTTACTACTATCACCCCAGCCCCCTCGCCCCTGACAAAGCCATTGGCACGGGAATCAAATGCCTTACAGCGACCATCAGGAGATAAAGCCGTTAACTTACTCAACCCAACCGTCACCACTGGGGTTAGCATCAAATTCACTCCCCCTGCTATGGCTACGCTTGACTCACCATTCCAGATACTCTGACAAGCCAAATGAACAGCAACTAGGGATGAGGAGCAAGCGGTATCAACCGTTAGACTTGGCCCTTTTAAATTCAGTAGGTAGGAAATGCGATTAGCTGCCATAGTGGAAGCTACACCAGTATTGGTATATCTATCCACCACCTCTGGACTTTGGAGGAGCAGCTGACCATAATCATTAGTGGAAATGCCAACAAAGACCCCCGTTTGGCTTCCACTGATTTGGCTAGGCACTTGGCCTGCATCCTCTAGTGCTTCCCAAATTACTTCCAACAGTAGTCGCTGCTGGGGGTCGATATAGGTAGCTTCCCGAGGAGCAATGCCAAAGAATTCTGGATCAAATTGATCAACATGCCCTAGGAAACCACCATAACGGCAATACATTTTGCCTGGTGCGGTGGGATCCCCGTCGTAAAATTTCTGGATATCCCAACGGTCTGGTGGCACTTCAGTAATAGCATCCACACCATTTTTGAGCAGTTGCCAGAAGGAGTTTGGGGAAGAGGCACCTGGAAAGCGGCAGCCAATCCCGATAATAGCAATAGGTTCTTTTAACCCTTTCCTCTTTTGCAGCTGCAACTCAAGAAGGGCGCGTTTTTCGGGGGAGAGATTGGCAATCCGCTTAGCAATATCATCCACTGGCAACATAGATCGAAACATAGATCTAGGAACTATTTGATGGGTTTTCCCAGAATTTCTTGGATTTGTGCTTCTGAAAGCATTTCCAACTCAGCTAAGAGTTGGTCTACCTCTTGATCACCACTGGAGGAAATCGATTGAACCGTCACCGGTGAACGATAAAAGGGTGTCGAGGTGAACCGATCCAGATTCTGGAACTGTGCCTCCCATAATTGTTGCATCTCACTACCTGCACTCGACACTCTCGGTTCGATTTTTCTTGGGCTGTCCCCCTGGTTTGAGTTGCTTTGTTGACTTACTGTGGCCAGATATTGGCCAAGGGACTCGATATTGGGATAATCATAAGCCAGTGTAGGAGACAGAGGCACCCCTAACCATTCTTCGAGATCATTAGCTAGTTCGACTGCTGTTACTGAATCTAGACCATAATCAGCAAAAGACTTGCTGATGTTAATAGACCTGGCAGGAAGTTTTGTTTCTCGCGCTAGCCAATCTACTATCCACTTTTGAAGTGTATGGCGGGTTTGCTGAAGGCCGATAGTATTAGTAGTGGGTTCTTTTTCTGGTTTGGTTGGGGCAATCGTTGGCTGTTGCGCCAAGCTCGATTGCCCTACAACTGTCAAGCTATTGTTTAGAAATCCAGCTCGACAAGCATGGCGCTGTACTTTGCCACTGGATGTCTTGGGAATACTATTGGTCTTGAGCAATAACACAGCATAGACTTGAAGCTGGTATTCTTGGGAGATGGCACTGCGGATGGCTTCAACCACTTGATCTACATCTAGTTTCCGCAGGTAATTCCTGGAGACTTCTTGGACAATCACCAATTGCTCAGCCTCTTCCACTTCCACAGAAAAAGCTGCACCATAGGCAGGCCGAAGGGCCCGATGACTAGTTTCTACGGTCAATTCTATGTCTTGGGGATAATGGTTGCGACCCCGGATAATAATTAAATCCTTGAGACGACCTGTTACAAACAACTCACCATCCTGGATAAATCCTAAGTCACCAGTGCGCAGCCATGGTCCTGAACCGGTATCAGCTAGATAGGCATTAAAGGTTTTTTCCGTCACCTCTGGTTGATTCCAATAGCCTTGAGCAACGCTTGGCCCTTTTACCCAAATCTCTCCGACAGCACCGGCTTCGACTTGGGTGAGGGATTGGGGGTGTGCGATCGCAATTTTTTCATTTAACCAAGTCCGCCCACACCCGACCAGGATTCGAGTCGGCACACTACCATTAGACTGACCATTAGACTGACCATTAGACTGATTGAGACGATTTTCTGGCACGGGAACCACTCGATTTTGTTCAAGAGCTTCCCCTTCAAATTCCCTTACCACTGGAGGTTGGTCTTTCAAGCCCCCAGTGACTAATAATGTGGTTTCTGCCATGCCATAACAGGGGTAAAATGCTTCCCGACGGAAGCCACAAGGGGCAAATTTTTGAGCAAATCGCTCTAATGTCGAGGCTCGAACCGGCTCTGCACCAGTAAAGGCCGTTTGCCAACTGCTCAGGTCTAGGGTTTCTAATTGCTTAGCTGTAATTTTCTGCACACACAGCTCATAGGCAAAATTCGGAGCACCACTGGTAGTCACCTGATATTTTGAAATTGCTTTTAGCCAGCGGTAAGGCTTGCGGAGGAAATCTACTGGAGCCATCAGGATGATGGGAAGACCAACATAAAGGGGTTGTAGGATGCCACCAATCAGTCCCATATCATGGTAAGCGGGTAACCAAGATAATCCTCTGCTTTCGGGTGTATCTTGGAAACACTGATTAATCAAAGCTGAGTTATATAGCAAATTCCCGTGGCTAACCATCACTCCTTTGGGTTTACCCGTTGAACCAGAGGTGTACTGTAGAAAAGCCAGGGTGTTGCTTGTTTGGCGCGCGGGCGGTTGTGTCTTGGCGCGCGGGTCACGCGCGACGCGACCCTTAGAGTCCGGGTGCTGCCAATCGGATTCCTGGTGCGTAGGCAGATTGTCAGTAGCCAGCCACTTCAGTTGCTTGTTGGCGGAATTTTCAGCTAGCTGAGTCTCTATTTTCTCTAATAGAGGGGTAGTAGTGAGGGCAAATTTGGCCTGAGCATCTGCCACAATTGCCTCTAGCCTGGACAAATTTTGATTGGAGCGGGGGGGATAAGCGGGAACGGCTAACACTCCCGCATACAAGCAGCCGAAGAAGGCTGTGATAAACTCTAAACCGGGTGGATAGAGTAGCAACGCTCGCTCCCCTTTAGCGTTCTGGTGTAGAAGCTCGGATGCGATCGCTTGGGCTTGGTTGTCTAACTGTTTATGGGTAAGGTAGCGGTCTGGGGTTTCCCCGTTCAGTAGAAATGTATAAATTATCTGATCCGGCTGGTGTATTGCTCGGTAACGTAGCAGGTCCACTAAGGTAGAAAATTTTTGTATATTCTCGCTCATCTGATCTAAACTGTCTTTCATCCCTGCACGCCTTATTTTCACAGCCAAATCGTCGCCCATCCCCTGATCGATAGATTTCTTCAGCCTTTTTCTAGACTACAACAATCGTTTATTATCTATTAAGATGGGCATTATTGGCCAATAGCTTAATGAAATACCAATTCCCCTTAGTCATTGGAGGTAAGCATTCCGCTATCAGCATTCCGCTATCAGCATTCCGCTATCAGCATTCCGCTATCAGCATTCCGCTATCAGCATTCCGCTATCAGCATTCTGTTATCAGCATTCCGCTATCAGCATTCCGCTATCAGCATTCCGTTACCAGCATTCCGCTATCAGCATTCCGCCAAGGACTTGTGTCCACGCTACTTGATGTGATTTTGAATAAAAGAGGTAAGCTAAGGCCAAAGGCAGCGCTACGCGAACGTAAGGTCTGAGTTACGGCTGACGGCTGACAGCTGATTGCTGATAGCTTACGTTTCAGTCATGACTTTCAGCCGAATCAGCTGCTCTCCACTCTCGTCCAAAGGAACTTCAATCACGTCACCCGCTAGACGATCCATACAGGTCAGCAGCAATCGCAAGTGGGGAGTACTTGACCCGGTATCCACATACAATCGGTCTGACAGACTACCTAAACGCTTCCAGGTGGTATAGAGTTTGCCAACAGTCTTTTCTAGTGCCAAGGCTTGTTTCACTAAATCAGCAGCAGTGTTTAAACACTCAAGCCGTAGCGCTTCATCTAAAGCCAGTTCCATATCCAAGGATGTGTGATTGATAGCTTGGACTTGGGCAGATGCATCTAGATACTTGGCTAAGCAACGGGCATCTGAGGTCACGTGTTTAACTGTGTCCACATCTGGGTTAGTAGCAATTGCCTCTTGTAATGGAATCAGGTGGATTTCTGGCAGCTTTTCCATCTCTTTGACCAATGGGGCTAGGTAACTGGATGGGAGACCCCCTTCAGCGGATTTTTCTTTAACTTCCTCTGGTAGTAATTCTGAGGACATGGCAGTCCATTGATCAGATGCCTGTTTGACCTCCCGGCGGGTGATGCGATCGCCTTGTTGAGCTCGTTCTGTCACCAGCTGCTGGACTTCGGGAGCCGACTTAGCTGTTTCCACAAATGCCCGTTTACTGAAGTTATTAATGGCATCATGACTAAGCTGACCCTCGATTAACAGAGTATCGGCACTGTTAGCCAGTTCAATCAGGGAGTAAGCCTGACTCTTGCCGATTTCCCGACTTTTGAGCCAATTTAAAAATCCAGCTCCCCTTCCTTCACCCCCTTTTTTCTCCCTGTCTCTTACTACTCGTAGAATCCGTCCCCGCCAGATATCGGTCTGTAAGTCAAAGCGATCGCATACTCGCCAAGCGTAATCCACTAGCTGTTCAAAGTCGGTTTCCTGAATTTCTTCATCCTCTGGGTCCGGGAGTTGGAAATCCAGATCCATGGGTTCGTTGAGCAGGGCAGCGAGTTCGGCGGTAGAGTCAGGCACTTGCACCATAGGGAAAGATTATCCAGTCACGGTAAACACGATTATTGCACGGTTTCCGAATTATAGGACTGTACGCTACCCCTAGATGAGTGTGAATTTATTGTCTGGCATAATACACCAGATGTATAGGTTATTAGTCGTTAGTCATTAGTTTGGTTGCTTTTAAGATCCGAGTTTGACCGTAAACCTAGTTAATGGGATTTAATGCGATCGCACAACTAGTCTGGAATCTTCTAGGCTACTCAATCACTAAAATTTTTACGCCATCACTAGTTTTTTCAAGCCTTGTAAAAATTTTATTATAATCCTTACTAAGTATTGCTTTTTTACGGCAATTTATCCTCTCATTAACTATTTTTTTTGTCGTAAATTTACATTAACTTAAATCTATTTACGAATATTTATAATAATTATTATAACCTCAATCAATTACATAAATTAATTTTAAGGGCTTACATTGTGCGCCCTTACTCGTCTAATCAGCATCAACTTATAACCGCTATAATGCAAAATAGATAAAATCGAAAAAAGACTACAAAAGACTACTATAGCGTTTCCTAGTAAGCCTGAGGTACATCTAAATTAAATTATTGTTACCTATTTCCTACTCCCTAAAAACCAGTACAAAATTTCCTCACCCACATGTACTTTTATTAAGCCTGAAATAATTGGCAACAAAGGTGGTAAATTATAGCCAACATAGCAAGAGTATGAGAGGTGCATCAAGATGGCTCAAAAGAAAACTACCGACAATAAATTAATCCCAGGGAGCTTGGCATTAGCATTTGCTTTACTCATCGGTGCTGCCTGGTGGGTAACTAACTCTAACTCTCGCTCCTTGCAATTAAACCGTATTAGTACACCACCTATAGAAAATGCCAACTCTTCTACTACATCTTCTACGACAACAGAGAATGCAAGCGAGAATGCTGATGCTCAAACAAACCTTAACCTTAAGGGATTAGGGGATACTGACGGTGGTTATTCAATCCTCAGTAGTGCTAACTTCCGAGACGCTCTGGTTAAGCGGGGGATTGGTTTCAATTATGCTAAAGAGTCAGACCAGGAAGCTCGTGCAACAGCTCTCGGTCAGGAACAAGCTGATCTAATTGGCACTAGCTTAGACCAATTCCTGACTCACAAGCCTAACGGGAAAATAGTTGCTCTGTTGAACCGAACAGAGGAAATAGATGGTACTCAACCCAACTTAGATGTAGTAGTGGCCTCTGAGCGTATCCTGAAATCCAATCCCAAAGAGATAAAAGATTTTGTAGAAACATACTACGACCAGGTAGAGAAAGGTAATCTCACGGATGAAGAAACTGCCAGTAACGGAATGCAGTTTTTTACAGCAACTGAGGCGAAAGATTGGATGAAATCAGGAACTTTTGCAACAATAATAGGGGAAACTGCGGGAGTGTTGGTAGCTTCGGGTAAAGCAAAAGATGTTCCTGTTAATACCACAGAACTGTTTACCGCTAACTATCTGCCCCCAACAGCTGAGCAAAGTATAGCTACAACCCTTCCCACTGATCAGAATCTGCCGGAAGTTGCGGCTCAACCTCAAGTAGATGATTCTACTGAAGCGGATCAAGCGCAGGGATCACAACCGGAAAAAACCGTTCTTGATACAATAGCGAGTGGGGAAACCCCCAAGACCGCGCTCCCTCCCCAAGACCGCGCTGTATCGCTTACTGAAGCAGAACAAAAACCTGACTCTACCGCCACTCAAGTAGCTGAGGCAGATAATAACACTGAGGCTTCAGTTCCAGGAAAAGGTGAGGAAAAGCCAGAAGTTGCGGCTAAATCTGAGGATTCCTCTAACACTGAAGCGGATCAAGCTAAGGAATCAGAACCGGAAAAAACCGTGACTGAACCAGAACAAAAACCTGACTCTACCGCCACTCAAGTGGCTGAGGCAGATGATAAAGCCAAGGAATCGCAACCAGAACAAAAATCTGAACCTAATCGGACTCAAGTGCCAGAGGCAGAGGGACAAAACCCCCAGCCCCTAACTAACTTAGAAGTTTTAGGTGAAGTCAAGTTTGCCAAGGCTTCGTTTCAATTAAGTCCGATACTTTTTAGCTACCAAAATCTACTTTGCAGATTTTAGCCCACTAATGCAAGCTGCTCTCGCAGCCAGGGGGTATCTCCCAAGGCCAAGATAGGTTTTGTTCCGCTCAAGGCGCATAAATCTGTGTTTAATAGAAAACGCAACCACTATCATTAAAGCTTTGGTTTTCGGCTTCAATTCAAGGAACCAGAATGTTTTCAATGACACTAGATTCTTAATCAAAGTCTAACATATTTTTGAAGATACTGCAAGATATTTGTAGAAAATCGTCAACAGTGGCTAGCCCTCCCATCAATTCGTTGTGGAAGGATTAGGTTTCTCTGAACCCCAACCTGGTACTGACCCGACTTCTCCTGTTAACCAACGTACTGTGATTAGTTTGGCACCGATTCAATCGGGCAATTAGTGACAGATCAAGGCTTGCCAAATTGTTGAAGACTTAAGGGTAATTGGTAATTGGTAATTGGTAATTGGTAATTGGTAATCGGTAATCGGTAATCGGTAATCGGTAATCAGTAATCGGTAATCGGTAATTAGTAACTTGCTCAACTATAGTTGATATGATTCTGATATTGAGCAACGCCCAAGCGACCCGGTCAATTACCCTACATTGCCCTTTAACTATTGGTGAATCGACTTTCTCAACCACAACCGACAGATAGTGATCAATCTCGATGGCATGGCAGCCTTGAATTACGCTTTGCCTATTGCCAGGGGAAAACTCAACCTATTCACACCTACGCCAAAGCTCCCTTGAAGGTACAGCGACCGTTTTATCCAGAAGGGCTAGGGGTTTGTCACAGTGTCGTACTTCATACCGCTGGAGGAATGGTAGCACGGGACAGACTGTCTCAAGATATCCACCTGGAATCGGGGACTCATGCTTTAATCACCACTGCTGCTGCTAGTAAAGCTTATGGTAGGGGCACTTCTAGCGCTAGTCTAAGAAACTATAGCACTAATCATGAAAAGCTTAGCAGTAGTCTAAACCAACCAGAAGCTAGACCAAATATCTCTAGCGCTAATCCTAATAACTATAGCGCTAGTATAAAACAGCCAGAAACTAGACAAATCATCCGGATCCAAGTAGAGACTGGTGCTTGTTTAGAATGGTTGCCCCAGGAAACGATTGTATTCAATGGTGCAGTTTACCGGCAGGATTTGCGGGTAGAATTAGCGCCGGGAGCCCGTTGGTTAGGCTGGGAAATTACCCGATTTGGACGGAGTGCTAGAGGAGAAAGGTTTGTGGAGGGAAATTGGCGATCGCATACGGAAGTTTGGCAGCAAGGACATCCCCAGTGGATTGACCGACAATGGTTACCAGCTAGCGAAGCCACCTTCTCTAGTCCTTATGGTTTAGCGGGACAACCAGTGGTAGGAACATTAGTTTTGGTAGGGGAAGCGCTATCATCAGAGATTATCGAACAAGCCAGGGAACTTTGGAATGCTAGGGAGTATGTAGGGGAAGCTGGGGTAACTCAGCTAATGCCAGGATTATTATGCCGCTATCGTGGTGCTTCGACTGAGGAGGTGAGACACTGGTTTACGGAGGTTTGGCAACTGTTGCGCGTTAATCTATTCGGGCGTCCTATTATTAAGCCACGAGTTTGGCCGTTGTAATATCAAAATTGCTACTAACCACAGGATAGGAGAATGCAACTGACACCCCAAGAAAAGGATAAACTACTAATTTTTACTGCCGCCTTATTGGCAGAACGCCGCAAGGAAAAGGGGTTGAAGCTGAATTACCCAGAAGCCGTTGCCTACATTTCTGCGGAAATTTTGGAAGGTGCGAGGGAAGGACGTCCAGTAGCTGATTTAATGAGTTACGGCACTACCCTGCTGACGCGGGATGATGTGATGGAAGGAGTCCCCGAAATGGTGAATGAAGTCCAGGTAGAAGCAACCTTTCCCGATGGGACTAAACTGGTTACTGTACATGACCCAATTCGTTAATCCCACAAAAAGCTTGATAAGTAACTGTTTAACTCATCTTAAATCATCAGAGGATTCACCGGAGTTGACGGAGTTCTTCTGTGAGATGGATAAGTTGGTTTCTGAGGTCATTGATTTGCTCACTGCTCAGTTGTGCAGTTCCTTGATGATCTACGATGTTATTCAGGCTATTCATACAGTCATTAATCGTATAAAGACAGTTATCAACAATCTGGATTCGTTTCGTCAAGATTTCTTTGAACTTAGGCTCATTTGATTCAAGAATCCTATTGTTGTTGGGTTGATATTCATTGAGTTGGAACTTTAAAATGTTCCATAATTGAACTAATGAACGGAGTCCCATAAGCACCAAACAATGGTAAAAAAACTTTAAAAGAAATCAAACACCAGACAAGAAAAATAAAAAAGTATGGATAGTAGTCATGACTAATTTAATATTGCGAATAGTTGCCAAAATAAATTTTTGAATAACCGGCTGCTGATCAAGCAAAATTTTTCCATAATTAGGATATTTTTGGCGATTAGTATAGCTTTAAAAGCAATGTAAGATGTCAGAGTTGACCAAAAAGGAATCATTAACTGTAGAAATATAACCATAAACTATTTAATAAATAAAAATTCAATAACACCTATATAGATTATTCAGAACAGACTATAGAAGTCAGGATTAATTGATTAAAGACTGTGTAAAGAAAAGATAAGCTAGAACAAAAAATATGGTAATGGTAATAGGTAATAAGCAATAAGTAATAGGTGATAAGCAATAAGTAGTAGGTAATAAGTAATAAGTAATAGGTAATAAGTAATAGGTACAAAAAAAAGCAGTTGACAGCCTCCGTGCTAAGATCGCGCAGCTTCATACCCCAGAATCCTAGAGCCATTCAATGTAGACCCCTTATGCCTAGAGCCTAGAACCTTAAAAAAAAACTAAACTCCACTTCCTATATACTTCAGTGTGTAAGTTAAGGCTACAAAAAAATCTAATTCACGAGATAATCAACTAATTCACCAGATAATGAAAAGCTAGTCAGGGTTTAAGGAGTTAGTTAGTGATTCCAGGCGAAATCATTCCCCAAACAGGGGAAATAGAACTCAATGCTGGTCGTACCACCATCAGAGTACGGGTAGCGAATACAGGCGATCGCCCTATTCAAGTAGGGTCTCACTTTCACTTCTTTGAAGTCAACGAAGCTCTCCAATTTGACCGGGAAGCTACTAAAGGCATGCGCTTAAATATTCCAGCTGGCACCGCTATCCGCTTTGAACCGGGAGACGAACGAGAGGTGGAATTAGTCACTCTTGTTGGTAGTCGTCAGGTGTACGGCTTCAATGGCAAAATTAATGGTCAACTTGATCGGTCAACTTGATATTGTCAACTTGATATACAGTTACTATTTTTTTTCTAAAGCAAGCGCTACCCAGAGGTAATCCCAGAGTTTGGCCGAGGGGATAAAATTCCCCATTACCCATTACCCATTACCCATTACCCATTACCCATTACCTATTACCCATTACCCATTACCTATTACCCTTAATCAAGGAGTTGTTGATGAGTTATCGTATGGATCGTCGTGCCTACGCCGAAACTTATGGTCCTACCGTAGGCGATCGCATCCGCTTGGCTGATACAGAACTAGTGATCGAAGTGGAACAGGACTACACCACCTATGGTGATGAAGTTAAATTCGGTGGTGGTAAAGTGATTAGAGATGGGATGGGACAATCCCCCATCTCCCGCGCCGAGGGTGCTGTGGATTTGGTGATCACTAACGCCCTAATCCTGGATTGGTGGGGTATTGTTAAAGCCGATATTGGTATTAAAGATGGCAAAATAGTTAACATTGGCAAAGCTGGAAATCCCTACATCCAGGACAATGTCACTATTATTATTGGTCCTAGCACCGAAGCAGTTGCTGGGGAAGGCATGATTGTCACAGCAGGGGGGATTGATGCTCACATTCACTTTATTTGTCCCCAACAGATTGAAACTGCGATCGCATCTGGTATCACTACTATGATCGGCGGTGGTACAGGTCCAGCCACTGGCACTAACGCCACAACCTGTACTCCTGGTGCTTGGAATATTCACCGGATGCTGCAAGCTGCGGATGCATTTCCTGTGAATCTAGGGTTTTTAGGGAAAGGCAATAGTGCTAAACCCGAGGGATTACAGGAACAAGTGATAGCAGGTGCCATGGGATTGAAGCTGCACGAAGACTGGGGCACTACTCCAGCGGCTATTGATACCTGTTTAAGTGTGGCGGATCAGTTTGATGTCCAGGTGGCAATTCATACCGATACCCTTAATGAAGCTGGGTTTGTGGAAAATACCATTGCTGCCTTCAAAAACCGAGTCATTCACACCTACCACACCGAAGGAGCAGGGGGCGGTCATGCTCCAGATATTATTAAAGTGTGTAGTGAAGCTAATGTATTGCCCTCTTCTACCAATCCTACCCGTCCCTATACCGTTAATACCCTAGAAGAACATCTCGATATGCTCATGGTGTGCCATCACCTAGACCGGGGGATTCCTGAAGATGTGGCCTTCGCTGAGTCCCGGATTCGTCGGGAAACTATTGCTGCTGAGGATATCCTTCATGATTTAGGGGCTTTTAGTATGATTGCCTCTGATTCTCAAGCCATGGGACGGGTGGGTGAAGTGATTATCCGTACCTGGCAGACAGCCCACAAAATGAAAGTGCAACGGGGAGTGTTATCCACCACTACTGGGGAAACTGGGGAAAATGACAATTTCCGAGCCAAGCGTTACGTTGCCAAGTATACGATTAATCCTGCGATCGCTCACGGAATTGCTAATTATGTCGGTTCCATCGCAGAAGGGAAGCTAGCGGATTTGTGTCTGTGGCGTCCAGCCATGTTTGGAGTCAAGCCAGAGATAGTGATTAAAGGTGGTGCGATCGCATGGTCCCAAATGGGTGATGCCAATGCTAGTATTCCCACACCCCAGCCGATTCATATGCGTCCGATGTTTGGTAGTTTTGGTGGTGCGATCGCAGCCACATCCGTTACCTTTGTGTCCCAAGCTGCCTTAGACCAAGACATCCCAGCTCAAATTGGCTTACAAAAATCCGCTGTTGCCGTTTCCAACACCCGCAACTTGAGCAAGACCGACATGAAACTCAACGATGCCTTGCCACAGATTGAGGTCAACCCAGAAACCTATGAAGTCAGAGCTGATGGGGAATTATTAACATGCGAGCCCGCAACGGTTTTACCCATGGCACAGCGTTACTTCTTATTTTGATTAGTTGCTAGTCAATCACTAGAGCATTTTTTAGATTAATGAGGTACACAATATTTTTTTTATGTTGCCTCTTGCCTCTTGCCTCTTGCCTCTTGCCTAAAATTAAAAATGTACCTCACCAAGTTCATGTAGGGTGGGCAGTGGATCAGACAGATTGACCAAGCTTGCCAATCCCGTTGCTAGGCACTGCCCACCCTAGGATTAATGACTGCATCCAATCTCCCTACTCCTGACATCTGGCACCAGTCTCAATCAGCTTGGTTCATGTAGGGTGGGCAGTGGATCAGACAGATTGACCAAGCTTGCCAATCCCGTTGCTAGGCACTGCCCACCCTACGATTAATGACTGCATCCAATCTCCCTACTCCCTACTCCCTACTCCCTACTCCCTAATGTTAAGTTTTCTGCTGACTTGACCAAAGAAGTATCGAGCTAGAGGTATAACTGAGTTCAGTTTGACAAAAAATTTAATGATGAATCTAAGTATTGCAGCAGTACTCTTATACGGCATCTTAGCCCTGATTGGGGGAATCATGGGCTATGCTAAAGCCAAAAGCAAAATATCTCTCATTTCTGGTGTAATTAGCGGTTTATTGCTAATATTTGCTGGAATAATGCAGCTTCAAGAACAACCCTGGGCACAAACCTTAGGGATAGCCGTAGCAGCTGCACTGGTGATTGTCTTTGCGATCCGGCTCGCTAAAACTCGCAAGTTTATGCCAGCTGGACTCATGATCATTGCTGGTGTGGTGTCTCTAGGGGTGATGCTTTATCCAGCTATGGCTTAAAACCATGCTTGGATAGTCCCCCCTGAATGCATTTGATCAACCAGAAAAGCACACCATGGGTTTTTACATACAGATACAGGATAGACTAACCGATAGACGTTCTCTGAGTCTATCCGGTATCTGTGTACATCGGTCTCGTGCTGATAAGTGCAAAATGCCAACAGTCTTAGTCCCTAAACTTCCTTTGAGCTTAGTTTTATTCCTGTCTTAGTTGTTCAGTATAAATCGTATCTATTAATCTTATCTATTAATGGTATGATTGGACTAGAAACCCCTATAGCCTAGGCGGTGCTTTACCTGTAACCTTAGTTATAGTACTACTTATTAGTCAAGTGTCTCTCACCACAGATATCTATTATAACTCAACCAGTCCAGCCATCGCCAGGACTGCTAACGGCACCCGTAACTTGGTTTTTGAAGAATTAGCCGAAGTGAGTCCGATGGCTCAAACTGTTTCTCTAGTGTTCATCAATCCCCAAGAGCCTAGTTATGAGCCTAGTTATTCTTATTTCCAAGAAGTCCAGTTTAACAATCCCATAAATCTGGAAAATGTGGTCAGACCGACAGTCAATTTTCTTGAAAACCCTCAATCTACCCTACCTGTCGAGAATCTCGTTATTGGTGTTGTCCTAATTTCCATCTTCTCTTTCATATTTATGAAGAGTTCTTGAAAGCTGAAAACCCCCGTGCTTGGCGCGGGGAAAAAAGCGACAACTCGATAGTTGACTTGGTCATAGTTGATCTTGATTTAATCTACACCATTGACGCAACGGTTTTTTGATTGACCCTCAACCGTCCACAAACCAGTGCGATCGCATTTCCCTATTCCCTCTTCTGACTTCCCGACTCCCGACTCCCGACTCCCGACTCCCTATTCCCTAATAATCCTGAAGCAACGGTTTTCCCTTGTGCTGCTGCTATGGAGTTCCCCTCCATCATCGCTACAACAATTGAGCCTTGCACAAGCAGTAAAAACTGTCGAGCCAATAATTCAGGATCAGTAATGCCTGTAGCTTGAGCCAGATCGAGAATATAGGCATAAACCGCTTGTTGGTGCTCCAAAGCCGCCTGATAACCTGGGTGATTGGGCTTGGCCAACTCTACAGTAGCGTTAATGAAAGCACAGCCGCGAAAATCTGGAGCCTCAAACCATAATTGAAGCACATCAAAGATTGCTAATAGACGCTCTTTGGGATCTGAACTATGTTGGGCAACAGTTTCTATAAACCAGGCACGCCAGCTCTCGCCCCGCTGTCGTAGGAATGCTTCAATCAGAGCATCCTTCGATTTGAAGTGGTTGTAAAGTGACATCTTGGCCACACCAGACTCGGAAATGATGCGATCAATCCCCACATTCTGAATACCCTCTTTGTAAAAGAGCTCAGAGGCTTTCTCTAAAATGCGATCGCGAACTGGTTTACGAGATGAAGTCAATTTGGTCATGGTTACTGAATCAGATTTGAATAGACAAGTCTGTCTAGTTTAGGCTAACACTTTCCCCTCCTCAGTGTCCTGTGACTATCGGGCACTGCTTAACAAAACTTTACAAAAAAATCAGCGGAAAATCCTTGACTTTATACAGACCTGTCTATTAACCTAAAAATAGACAGACCGGTCTACATAAATGCAGCTTACATAAATAACGGTCTAGATAAATAAGGGGATTTCTGATGGCACGACAATTTACCAATATTGCTTTTACCCCTGGAGTCAAAAACGCTCAAACCCGCTACGGCTCTCGGGAAATTTATGACCAATTCGCCAAACGAGGCATCAGCACAGATACTCTGACTGCTAAAGAAACAGAATTTATCGCTGCACGGGATAGTTTCTATATGGGTACGGTCAACAGTAACGGTTGGCCTTACATCCAGTTTCGTGGAGGGCCCAAAGGATTCCTCAAAGTTCTGGATGATAAAACCTTGGGTTTTGTGGATTTTCAAGGAAATCTGCAATACATCAGTGTCGGTAACTTGTCTGAAAGCGATCGCGTTTTTCTATTTTTGATGGATTACGCTCACCGTCGCCGATTAAAGATTTGGGGAAGGGCTCAAGTTATTGATAACGACCCACAACTGCTCAATCAATTAGCCGATCCTAATTATCAGGCGGAATTGGGACGAGTATTCATAATTAAAGTTGAGGCATTTGACTGGAATTGTCCCCAACATATCCCGATTCGTTATTCAGAAGAAGAATTTGCCCAAATGAAAGCTTCCCTAGAAGCTCGCATTCAAGAGTTAGAGAAACAACTAGCTCAACTTTCTCCCTAAAATTGAAGCTCTCCTCATCTAGTTTGAACTGTAAAAACTAAATCAATTATCACCAAGGAACGTAATCATCATGACTAACCTAAACACCACAATGCACAAAACTATTGAGATTGTTCGCGTAGCGTGGCCTTTTGGCCATGGACTTGATATTTTCTATCGGGAAGCTGGCTCCAAAAACGCCCCTACCATCCTCTTGTTACATGGATTTCCTACTTCCTCCCACATGTTCCGAAATCTAATTCCCGCCCTTGCAGACGAATTCCACCTGATTGCCCCAGATTATCCTGGTTTTGGTGCCAGTTCCATGCCGAAGGTTGATGAATTTGAATATAGCTTTGATAAATTGGCAGATATCGTCGAAAAGTTGACGATTAAATTGGATTTACAACAATACTTTCTCTATGTGATGGACTATGGCGCACCAGTAGGTTACCGTCTAGCTAGCAAATATCCCAACAAAGTGCTAGGGCGTGTCTTCAAACTCGGAGATCCCCCGTTGGTCCCCCTTAAAAAAGGGGGACTTTGAGTATGGCTCCCCCCTTTTTTAAGGGGGGCTGGGGGGGATCATAATCTTGCCGAAAACTTTGAAAACACGCCCTAGGGCTGATTGTGCAGAATGGTAATGCCTATGAAGAAGGTTTGCGAGAGTTTTGGGAACCACTCAAGGCTTACTGGCAGGACAAAACTCCTGAAAATGCTCAAGTTCTAGCGGATTTTCTAACCCTCGAATCGACTAAGTGGCAATACACTAATGGAGTGCGCAATCCAGAAACCATTGCTCCAGACAATTGGTTCCACGACCAATATTTGCTCGACCGTCCTGGCAACAAAGAAATTCAATTGGAACTGTTTTACAGCTATGGTACTAACCCGAGTCTCTACCCACAATGGCAGGAATATTTCCGTCAGTTTCAACCTCCAACCCTAATTGTTTGGGGCAAAGGTGACTACATCTTTCCCGAAGAAGGAGCCCATCCCTACAAGCGGGATCTCAAAAACCTCGAATTCCATATCCTAGATACCGGTCATTTTGCCCTTGAGGAAGATCTAGAGTTGATTGCTAATTACATTCGCAACTTTGTTCGTTCTAATTCCCCTAAGTAGTCAGGAAAATTAGTCCATAATTAGGTATAATGACAGTATAAGTAGTCGGACAAAAATTGTTAGCTCTGTCTAAAGTTTTGTCAACATTGGCAAAACTTTAGACAGAGCTAACAATTAGTCTTAGTTATTTCCCACTACTTAGCTGTCATGAGGTGTAAACCGATAAGAATCGTTGAACTAAATTGGAGGTAAATAGTATGGCCACTCAAACTGTTATTATTACAGGTGGCGCAACTGGCATAGGCTATGCAATTGCTGAAGGGTTTCTGAACACTGGGGCAAATGTAATGATCAATGGCAGAACTCTCTCAAAGCTTGAAAGTGCAGCCCAAAAGCTGAATCAGCCTGATCGCATCCAGATTATAGCAGGGGACATTACTGATCCTACATTCGCTCCTAAAATGGTTACTGAGACCGTTGCCAAGTTTGGTAGAGTTGATGTTTTGATTAATAATGCAGGCATCTTTGCCGTCAAGAACTTCACTGATTACACAATTGACGAGCTCTCACGGTACCTGGGATATGTAAGGGGTACTTTTGCACTAACCCAGGAAACCGTCAAACAGATGAGAAAGCAGGGGGATGGCGGCGCGGTCGTCAACATCAGTACAATACTTGCATTTAATGGGATTAAGGCTTTGCCGTCTTCTGCACCGATTATGGCGAAGGCTGCTATCACAGCAATGGTAAAAAACTTATCTGTGGAGCTAGCAGCAGACAAGATTCGGATTAATGCTGTAGCCCCTGGCATTGTTCTTACACCATTGCTGGGGGAAGTGAACCAAGAAACTGTGGATGATTTGAATCAGCAGCAGCCTCTTGGCAGAGTTGGCACACCGAAAGATATTGCTGATGCAGTGCTGTATCTGGCTAATGCCAATTGGGTTACCGGCGTGATTCTTCCTGTGGATGGTGGGGTTGATGCTGGTGGTGATGGTACTAGCAATCTCAAGCAATAATTAGAGATTCCAACAATAAACATAATGTCAGGAGGTTGCCATGCAGATTCATGCAGATTTAAGTCAACGAGTTGTTGTCTATAGCGAAGAGCTACCTTGGGTTGATTCTCCTATGGCCGGTGTACAGCGTCGGATGTTGGAAAGGGATGGAGAGGAAGTAGCTAGAGCAACCTCTCTGGTTCGCTATGAAACTGGTAGTTTCTTTTCTGCTCATACTCATGGTGGTGGTGAAGAATTTCTAGTTTTAGATGGCATATTTTCTGATGAAAAAGGAGATTATCCCTCTGGTACTTATGTCCGCAATCCCGTAGGTTCAAGCCATACTCCTAAAAGTGAATCAGGTTGTACGATTCTGGTGAAACTATGGCAAATGTCTCCTGACGATCAAGAGCGAGTAGTAATCGATACAACTAACAACTCTTGGGTTCCAGGTTTAGTTAAAGGATTACAGGTAATGCCCTTACATACTCATAGTACAGAGAATGTTGCTCTGGTCAAATGGGAACCTGGAACTGTTTTTAAACACCATAGTCATTTTGGTGGAGAAGAAATTTATGTGATTGAAGGGGTGTTTGAAGATGAACATGGAACTTATCCTAAAGGAACTTGGATACGCAATCCTCATGGCAGTACTCATACTCCCTTTAGTAAAGAAGGCTGTTTAATTTACGTTAAAACAGGACATCTCAATTAATTTCAAATTTCATTTGAATAGTTTAAGTATTCAGCTATCAGCTATCAGCTATCAGCTATCAGCTATCAGCTATCAGCTATCAGCTATCAGCTATTAGCTATCAGTTATCAGCTATCAGCTATCAGTTATCAGCTTTCAGCTAAAGGCTGACGGCTGACGCCTGACGCCTGAATGCTTACCTTTCAGCTTTTGAATAAAACAGGTAAGCATTGGCTTAATCTCTGTTACATCAGCTGACTGCTGAGCACTGAGCACTGAGCACTGACCGCTGAATGCTTACGATAGATTTTATTCCAACCCACTACAGAGGTAATATCATGAAACTCAAAAAACAAAATCTTCAAGAATCCACTGACAAAATTTACGACACGATTATTGTGGGAGGTGGCGCAGGAGGTCTCTCTGCTGGAATCTATCTCCAGCGTTACTTACTCAATACTTTGATTATTGATAAAGGCAAAGCCCGCTCTTTTTGGATGCAGGAACTCCACAATTACTTGGGTTTACCTCCCGATACTCCTGGTCGTTCTGTTCTTAGACAAGGTAAAGAGCATTATTTGTCTATCGGTGGCGATTTAATAGATGATTTTGTTGAAGAAGTAATTGATGAAGGTGAGACGTTTGCTGTACGAGTAAAAGTCGGTCGAAACAATAGTGAATACTATACCTTTCGGGCTAAATACCTGATTGCTGCTAGTGGCATTATTGACTATTTGCCAGCCTTGGAAAATATGCGAAATGTCTATGACTACGCAGGTTATAACCTCCATGTGTGTCTGATTTGTGATGGTTATGAAATGGCTGATAAAAAGGTGGGAGTATTTGCCAGCACGGCAGGTAATGCGGAAGTAGTTTTTCCTCTGGGTTGGTTTACTTCTGAAATTACTTTATTTACCCAAGGATTGTTCGAGGTCAATGATGAATTGCGACAAAAAATACAACAACAGGGTTATGAAATCATAGAAACCCCAGTTGAGCAATTTTTAGGGGAAGACCATCAGATGACTGGAGTAGAATTAACGGATGGTGGAGTAATTGAGTTGGAAGCTGGCTTGATTTCTATGGGCTCCAAATATCATGCCCAATATCTAGACACATTTGATTTGGAGAAGAAGGGAGGGAATCTGGTTACAGATAAAATGGCCCGCACTTCCCATCCTCGTATCTTTGCCATTGGTGATTTAAAGGTAGGACTGAATCAGGTTGTCATTGCTGCTGCCGATGGAGCCTTAGCAGCTACTCAAATTTGGCGGGATATCCGACGTAGTCAGCCTCCTAAAGCTTCTAATACTGATAGGGTTTTGCGGTGATCAGGTTTTAGCAGCTCCAGACCGTGAATGTCTGAGTTTGAGCCAATTTTTCCTTTCCTTCCCCTGCTATATTGTGTTGATGCAGTCGCTTATGAGGAGCGACTGCATTGCTTTTGGAAGTGGTACAATATGTTGTACATTAGTTAGATGGTCTATGAAAATTCTCAGTGCCAGCGAAGCTAGAGCCAATTTGTTTGGCTTGCTCGAACAAGTCAATAAAGATCATTTACCAAGAAAAGCGGGTCTAAAGCCCCTTCCTTCTAGGACGGTTAACTTTCTGGTATAATATTTGATCTGAAGCGACAATCATAAACATGATCATCTATGAGATGAAGCTAGAAGGAACACAATCCCAGTACAGAAGCTTAGATCTAGCTATCCGTACGGGTCGTTTTGTCCGAAATAGCATCATCAAAGCCTGGATGGATGGTAAAATAAAAAGCCGCAATCATGCCTATAGCTACTGTAAGGTATTGTCTGACAATCCTCAGTTTCCTTGGGCAAAAAAGCTCAACTCTATGGCACGACAGGCACATGCAGAAAGAGCATGGTCAGCAATTGAACGATTCTATCAACATTGTAAGCATAAGATACCAGGGAAGAAAGGCTATCCTAAGTTCAAGAAGTATCAAGTCAGAGCATCTGTTGAATACAAAACATCTGGATGGAAACTCTCAGAGGATAGACGCTATTTAACATTCTCTGACAAATTTAATGCAGGTACTTTTAAGCTTTGGGGAAGTCGAAATCTACACTTCTATCAACTCAAACAAATTAAACGAGTTAGAGTTGTCAGAAGACACGATGGGTATTATGCTCAATTTATGATCGACCATCAACGAGAGCAGAAAAAAGAACTAACAGGCCAACAAATTGGGCTAGATCTAGGTTTAAACCATTTCTACACTGATTCATCTGGCGAACAGATAGACAACCCTCGGTTCCTGAGACAAGACGAACGTCGAATTAAGAAACTACAACGTCGATTATCCAGAACTAAGAAAGGAAGTCAAAACCGCAAAAAAGCCAGAAATCGATTAGGTAGAATGCATCTGTTGGTTTCACGCAGACGTAACGATTGGGTTTGTAAATTAGCCCAACACGTCATCCAGTCTAACGACTTGGTAGCAATTGAGAACCTACGGATCCGAAACATGGTGAAAAACCATAAGCTAGCCAAGTCTATTAGTGATGCTGCTTGGTATAGATTTAGAGAATGGTTAGAGTATTTTGGCAAAGTTTATGGAGTTCCGGTTATCGCTGTTGAACCCGCTTATACTTCCCAAAACTGCTCTAATTGCGGTGAGAAAGTTGTTAAAACTTTAAGCACTAGAACCCATAAATGCCATCACTGTGGTTATGTGGCAGACAGAGACGAAAATGCCGCGATTAATATTCTCAAGTCAGCACTTAAGCAACTTTCAAATACCGTCGGGCAGACGGAAATCAACGCCTCTGGAGAGATTGATCTCTGCTTAAATGGGGAAACTCAAGCAAGTAAGTCAGCTCGTAGAAAGAGGAAAGTCTCACAGTGATGTGGGAATCCCCGCGCGTTCACGCCGGGGAGGATGTCAACACGACAAATTACCAGTAGAAAAGGAAATGCTGTTTTGCTGTCTAAAGAGGATTGGGATAGTTTGCAGGAAACCCTTTACTTACAATCGATACCTGGTTTTGTGCAATCAGTAAAAGCAGCAGAACAGGCAGATGATTGGGTATCCGAGGAAGAATTCTTGAAGAATTTAGATGGAATGGACGATTAAGTTTAGTCGCCAAGTACTTAAGGATCCCAAAAAATTGGAGTAGTGGGGGAGAAGTTAACTGTTGACCGTTGACGGTTGGTTCTCAGGGGTTAAGGGACTGGTCGATTAAGAGGAGTAAGGGATAATCCGGTGATCGGTCTGGGGTGAGATCAGCTGCTAGATGTACTGGCAGGACTTCCGGAAAACTGGACTCAAAACGTTATAACTAGTAGGGTGCGTTAATAACGCGCACCTTATTGGTAGAGTTATTTATAGCCTCAATCATACTAATGAAAGAAAAACAGCTGGCTGAATTTTCCTTGTCCGATGGCACTACCTTCCTGGTGGAGGTGGAAGAACCAGAAAGCAACGCCATTGAACGGGTAGCTTTACCCTCTGGGAAGTATGTGCTTAAAGCTCAACAGTCCTTTGAAGAAGCATTGGAAAAGGTTAAACCTGTGGCGTCTACGATTATTTCCAAATTGCGTGACCTTGATACTCCTGCTGATCAAGTAGAGGTGAAATTTGGGTTGACCCTCACTGCTGATGCTGGGGCAATCTTTACCTCTGTCGGTGGTGAAGTTAGCTACGAAATTACTCTGAAATGGTCCCAAGATAAATCTAAATAAGCTTGTAGGGTGGGCAAAAAAAGTTTGGTTATGGGTGAGTATTCTAGATAATAGAACTTTGCCCACCCTACTTTAATTGGTATTTTTTTTTCACGGAAGGTGGGCAAAAAAAGTTTGGTTATGGGTGAGTATTCTAGATAATAGAACTTTGCCCACCCTACTTTAATTGGTATTTTTTTTTCACGGAAGTCCCCTAAATAACTCAATGGCTAACCATAACACTAATTCCTTTGAATTGTTCAAAACCTCTATTAGACCTCTCCAAAAACTTGAAACTTTCTCAGGCACTGCTTTTCAGCGATCAAATTGACCAAGTCAATTTTACGTTGAATTAACGCTATAATAAGCTTAAGAAGCTATTGATGTTAATTTAGCACTAAATTACCTATTACCTATTACCTATTACCTATTACCTATTACCTATTACCTATTACCTATTACCTATTACCTATTACCTATTACCTATTACCTATTACCTATTACCTATTACCTATTACCTATTACCTAAAATCCCGAAATTGTGTACCTCATAGCTATGAGAATTGCTATAGCTGTTCAGTAAGTGTCTCTAACTGGACATCTCAACAACTCATAACCAACTTATATACTACTACCATCACTCAAGCCGAAATTATGTATGGTATTGCTATTTTACCCAGGGTAAGCGCAAGAATCAATAAGCTGTAGCTTATTGAGAAAAAAAGGGGATCATTCTCAACTATTAAACTCTATTGAGAATCAAGTTCTACGAGATTATAGGGGTTTCGAGCCACGATCAACCGATATCCAGCCAATGCACATTATGGGCAATTTTTTCTTGCGCTTACCCTGGCTATTTTACCCCAAGGTAAAAGACAAGATGAACTGCAAAAAGCGGCTAACTTAATGTTTACAGAAGACTTCTCAGGCCGTATTCTTTACTTTGACCAAAAAGCGGCTGTAAGTTTTGCATCAATTGCATGCGAAAGAAAAAAAATAGGACAACCAATTTCTCAAGCCGATGCTCAAATTGCAGCTATTTGTTATAGCCATCATGCTACCCTTGCTACTCGGAATGTTGATGATTTTAAAAACTGTAATATTGCCATTATCAATCCCTGGGACTATAGAGTAACATAACTAAAGTTTTGTAACGTAGGAAACAGGGAATCGGAAATCGGTAATTGGGGGAAAATTATGTGTAATTTATAGTTATTAAAAACGCTTTAGTAGTGCGCAAAAACCATAAATTATGCTTATTAATTTCCCAGAAACAAAAATATTTTAGAGGCCAATTGCTCTATTTACTGTTCCCTGTTCCCTGTTCCCTGTTCCCTAAACAACCATAACTATGTACTTAAACAACTCGCAAAGCGTTATGGAAACCAATCCTCATCCAAAGCTTGTGTGAAATCAATTTCCGCTTCTGGAGGAAGTGTAAACAGTTTAGAAACGGATTTTACCGCACTAGGATGGGCTTTGTTGTAGAAAATTTCCAGTTGAGTACGAAGGCTAGGGCTATCCTCAATAATAGTTTTAATTTGGGCGCGAAAGTTAACCACTTCAGCCGCCCAATGATTCCTGTTTTGTTCTTGTTCAGACTTCCAATAAGCCAGTTTCAGCAAGTGTTCTAAAAGACGGGTTAAAAGACTCAATAATGCTCGTTTTTCACTTTTACCCATGCTTTCAATTTCTTCAATTAAATTATCCCAGTCCACTTCACTAAAATTACGGTTTCGGAGATTTTCTACCGTTTCGTTTATCCATTGATAGTAGTCAGTGTCATAAGAGGTGTAGGTTTTCATGATTTTAGATACTAATGTTATTTCAGATTTTGACGTTGCGTCAGTCTTAGAATGAATAGGAGTAGAGTGGGCAGGATGCCCGCACGAAAATAGTAGAGTGGGCAGGATGCCCGCACGAAAATATATTGAAACTGGCAAGATGCCAGTTCCACGCAAGATGCCCATTCCACAGAGAATCGCCAGCAGCCGTGAATCTATATCATCAGCCACTGCCCACCCTACTGCTGTCATGGATTGGCAGATGCGATCGCGCTTCTAGGCTAACTGTAGTATTTGTGGAGTTGGTAACTCTTTATTAACTTGGCTATAGGCTTACAAATATAAGCGATGGCGGCGTAAAAAAGGAGTATTCCTCTATGGTAACTCTTTCCCCGACTCCCGACTCCCGACTCCCGACTCCCAACTGCCAACTCCCGACTCCCTGTTCCCTTTTTCCATCAATTCTGTATACTTTAGTAGCAAACAAATTTTCTAATTGTTTAATGAACATAGGGATTTTATACACAGGGGGCACGATTGGTTCTGTGCAGGGACCTGATGGGCTGTATCCACTAGATACTGTTGGTTTCCAAAAGGCGTTTGATGAGAATATTTTGCCGATTATTCAAAGTCAATATCCCGATTGTACCATTGGTTATATTGATATCGGGTTTGGTCCGAATAACAGCACTCTCGACAGTACCAACTTGCAGCCGAAAGACTGGTGTACAATTGCGATGGCAATCCTAGAAGCCTACGGCAGCTATCAGGCTTTTATTGTGCTCCATGGCACGGACACCATGGCTTGGACGGCTTCGATACTGTCGTTTTTGATGACGGGGCTGGATAGCGATGGCAACTATAACGCTTTGTTGAGCAAGCCGGTGGTTGTGACTGGGTCCCAACTGCCACTATTTGTAGAGAAAGCGGACTCTTCCTATACTGTACGTTTCAACACCGATGCACTCCAAAACGTCTGTGGTGCCGTAACCTCCTGTTGTGAAGGTGTACCTGAAGTTTGTCTGTACTTTGATTCCACCTTAATGAGGGGCAATCGCACGGTCAAGACCAACGCCAGTGAGTTCAAAGCCTTCTCCACTCCCAACTATCCCAATATTGGGGAATATGGGTTAGAGTTTGACGTGAACAACAAACTCGTGCGCCCCTTGCCCACAGACCCCTCCCTGGCACTCTCTGTCCAGGGCGAGCCTGCTTATGACGCTTTATTGGCTCAACTAACCTACATTAACGATAATATTAACGACACTACCGTTCTTCCCTTTTCCGCTTTCCCCGCCTATTATGATGTCTCTACTGACCCCAATACCAGCGTACTTGGGGATATGCTGGCGGCCTGTATTAATCAGGGAGTAGATGGTTTAATTCTGGAGTCTTATGGGGCAGGGAATTTCCCTTCTGGCAATCCAGACACTCCTGAGAATGGGGCGATTTATAAAACTCTCCAAGAAGCTAATAACAACGGTACGGTGATCGTTGACTGTACACAGGTTCTCAGCGGGATTGTCAATTCCCAGACTTATGCAGCAGGTTCCTGGCTGAGTCAGGTAGGAGCAGTTGGTGCTTATGATATGACCCCAATTGCGGCTGCCAGCAAGCTGACTTACTTAAAGCTCTTAGCTAAATACTATAACTGGGATCAATACAAGATTAAAGAACTGATGATGACCAATCTCGTCGGCGAGATTATGGATGTCAACGTTCTCGATGCCAGAGGAGAAGGCTTCTTAGCGCCGGGAGAGACGATTATGGCTCTTGATGGCACTGCCATTTTGACCAACGAGCCCGGACAGGGTCCAGTCTTAAGTGGCACTAGCTTAGAACAGCCTTTCGTTTTGCTTGAGGATCCCAGCTCTGCCAAGTTGCCCGGTCAATTGCATATGCAAGAAGACGGTCAATTAATCTTCTATGACCGGGACAACCAAGCTGTTTATCAGGCACCGGCGCAACCAGATCCTGACACCCGCTCATCCAAGCTGATCCTAGAAGGTGAAACTACTGATGGTGGCACCAAACTTTATATCCAGAATTACGGCAAAGAGCCTGTCTATATTTATCCCGAACCGATTTCCCCCGAACAGTCCCAGGGTAAGGGCAAACATAAATCCCAGGGTAAGGGCAAGAAGAAATAATATCAAGTCCGCTTGAATATCCATAATTAACGGTAGGGTGGGGAGATGGGGAGATGGGGAGATGGGGGAGATTTTGATTAAGGGGAATTATCCGGATATGATAATTAGAATCGTAGGGTAGGCAGTGGCTAAGGGGATTAGCAAGCTTGGTAAATCTATCTGATCCACTGCCCACCAGGTAATTATCCGGACATGATAATTAGAATCGTAGGGTGGGCAGTGGCTAAGGGGATTGGCAAGCTTGGTAAATCTATCTGATCCACTGCCCACCAGACAGGAACTACGGGATACTCCATCAGGAGACCCTACGGGATTGACTGATCAGGGAACAGATAAAAAATATTGTCTACCTCATTAGGCTAGAAACTGTTTTAGTTGAATTCAAGAGTACAAAATTTATAATCCTAGGGTGGGCAGTGCCTATTAATGGGGACCCTAGCTATTATTATCAGTTTCAAGCACTGCCCACCCTACCTAACTTTTTCGATTGTGATTAATCCTGAGGTGGGCTCAAAACCTTACTTAGTAAGGGCTATGGCGATTATTTTATACTAATTTATCATAGCCACCCTAGGAGAGCCAAAATTGATAATCCTAGGGTGGGCAGTGCTATTAATGCGATCGCTATCTGTTTTTATTGGTTTCAAGCACTGCCCACCCTCCCTAACTTTTTCGATTGTGATTAATCCTGAGGTGGGCAGTGCTATTAATGCGATCGCTATCTGTTTTTATCGGTTTCAAGTACTGCCCACCCTCCCTAACTTTTTCTAGGAGAGCCAAAATTGATAATCCTAGGGTGGGCAGTGCTATTAATGCGATCGCTATCTGTTTTTATTGGTTTCAAGCACTGCCCACCCTCCCTAACTTTTTCGATTGTGATTAATCCTGAGGTGGGCAGTGCTATTAATGCGATCGCTATCTGTTTTTATTGGTTTCAAGCACTGCCCACCCTCCCTAACTATATCAGGTAATAGCTAACGGCTAAACTAAGGAAAAACCTAACCATAAATTACACATAATTTATTTAAAAAAATGGGATACACAATAATTGTAAATAAATGTAATAATAATTAATTATCCCTTGCATTTTTTCAAGTAGTTATGTATAGTATAGAAAGTAGACGCTGAAACTAATAACCGCGCTGGATATGCCCGTTAACCATCCCCAGCGCGGCTTTCCTCCCAACGAAGTAGGAGCTACTTCCATGATGGCATCAAAAAATCACGATTATCTATCCTGCCGTGGAATGGGCATCTTGCCCGTTCTTTCGACTTTTGGTAGCGGACCCGGTAAGTACCATGGGCATGTTGTTGTGGCACGGGCATGTTGTTGTGGCACGGGCATGTTGTTGTGGCACGGGCATCTTGCCCGTGACAATTATTTTCGGGCGGGCTGTGCCAAGCAGGCGCAAAGAGGCGGAAAATCAGGGCAAGCCTTGTGGTGGTGCGTTACGGGGCTACTGGCTACGAAGTTGAATATGATGGCAAGGCGCGCCCCTAACACACCCTACTTTTTGACCTTGCGGTATCTAATCCTTAATGGGATGGCCTTTCGGCCACGCTACGCGAACGCAAACTGCTGAAACCTAACCAGATTTGATGTATTATTTCCCCTATTACAAATTGAAGTACCTGTGGGTGGACTAACATAAAACTCACCTTAAACCCACCAGACTCAAACCCCCAGGGTCAACAACCTTCAACCTGTAACCTTCAACCTTCAACCTTCAACCTGTAACCTTCAACCTGTAACCTTGGCCAAAGGCCACGCTACGCGAACAACCCACCTGACAAGGAACCCCAAGAGGGAACAACCTTAAAAAAAAAATGGATAAATTCATCTAAGATTCATAGAAATATAATCTGTTTTTGAATAAAATTCAGGAATATTGAAAGAATAGTCATAGTCTAGATCGGGACTATTATAATGTCTTGATTTTTGGGATGCTTATTTTTAATTAAGCAACGAAAAATTATTCAGTTTTGTCAAAGGTATTGTAGGATGTAGTTTGGGATAAAACCCTAAACTACCAATGCTTTTTTTGATCTGTTAGTGCTTGTTGAATTGTAGCAACACGACTACCTCACTATGACCCAATTGAATTATTGGTTGAAATCCTTAGGAATGCTAACTGTAGCTGTGCTCACTACGGTAACTCCTATTACGTCTAAAAAAGCTAGCGCTAGAACAGTTGCGGACTTAAGGCAACAGGAAAAATCTCTGGAAATTTCTGTCCTTCCTCCAGACACAGATCCAGATTCCATTAAAATCCCTGTTCCCCCTCCCGAAAGCAACAAGAATGGCATTTGTCCGGAGTTTCTGCCACCAGTGATTGACTCGATTATCGATCATCCTTCTTTTGCCAGAGGTAAATGGGGGATTTTGGTTGAATCGTTATCGGAAGAGAAGATTTTTTACAGCCACAATGCTAATCAATACTTTATCCCTGCTTCTAACATCAAACTATTAACTACAGCGGCAGCATTAAACAAGCTTCATCCCAATACTCCGATTCGCTCTAAGTCAATGGAAGAATGGGTAAAGATAACGAATCTAAAAAGCCACAATAGCTATGCTGATACCTTATTGCGCTATATTGGCGGGTCGGAAGTAGTGCAGGATGCTTTGGCGGAATTGGGAGTTGACCCTAATAGTTATCGACTGGTAGATGGGTCTGGCTTATCCCGGAAAAATTTAGCGACTCCAGAGGTATTTGTAACCACTCTCAAAGGGATGAGTGATGCCAATAATAACGAAGTTTTCCTAGCCTCTTTACCGGTTGCAGGAGTGAGCGGTACCCTCAAAAATCGGTTGCGTCATCCCTCTACACAAACCAAAGTTCAGGCCAAAACCGGCACCCTCAGAGGAGTGAAAGCTCTGTCTGGATATCTAGAACATCCCGATTACGGAACTATTGTGTTTAGCATCATGGTTAATCAACCATCCCAGTCAGGCAAAGTCTTAGAAAAAGGAATTGATCAGATTGTTCTGCGATTGACTCAGCTGATGCCTTGTAGTTGATAGAGAGTGTGGGGCGGGGGCGCGGGGAGATGGGGAGATGGGGAGATGGGGAGATGGGGAGATGGGGAGATTTTTATTAAGGGTAATTATCCGACTCCTGAGTGTCTAATCCTTCAAACTAGTCTTCCCCCGATTCCCGATTACCGATTCCCGATTCCCGATTCCCTGCAACAATCCGATCAAAATACCAATTCAATACCGGAGCGAGCAAACTATGAAACCGGCCTAGTAATCTCATCTCGAATCCTGGCATGATCCCAAACTGCTTTTTCTCAATACCTCGTACAATCTGATTCGCTACAGCAGTTGCACTCCACATCTGGGCACTGCCAGTAATCATCTTAGTTTCCAGGGGCTTAGTTTTATTTTCTGCTTCCAGTTGTGGGGTATCGGTATCGGGAGGATAGACAATAGAAACATGAATGCCTTGGGGCTTTAACTCACCCCGTAAGGATTCCGTTAAACCCCGCAGGGCAAATTTACTGGGACTGTAAGGGGTATAGCCATAAATACCAATCAGTCCAGCACCGGAAGATAGCAGTACAATATGACCCTTGTGTTGCTTTACCATGCTGGGTAGTACTGCTTTAATTGCATAGAGGGAACCAAAATAGTTAACTGCCATGGTTTGTTCAAATACCTCTATGGGCAGCTCTTGGAAGTAACCGGGATGAGCAATACCAGCGCTAGTGATTAATAGGTCAGCCGGACCGATTTGGTCGATTGCTTGCTCAATGGCTGTTTCTACCTGTATCTGCTGGGAAACATCAGCAGAAATAGTTATAATTTTTGCTTGCGGATCTGTTCCCATCCCTTCAATCTCGACTTTAGCCTGCTCTAGCTTAGCTGTATCCCTAGCAATCAAGGTCAGATTAGCTCCCTTCTGGGCTAATAATTTGGCAGTGGCTTTGCCAATCCCACTGGAACCCCCTGTGATAATAGCGTGCTGTTGATTGAAGGTCATGGTTGAGTCTATTCCGAAGGAGCCTTAATTTTTAAGGGAACAGGGAATAGGGAACAGGGAATAGGGAACAGGGAGTCGGGAATCGGGAGTCGGGTCGCACCTGTAGAATGGGCATCAGGCGTGGAACTGGCATCTTGTGTAGAACTGGCATCTTGCCAGTTTCCTCCTTATTTTGGGGCGGGCAGGATGCCCACTCTACTCCTATTCATTCCAAGACTGACGCAACGTTTTGCGATCGCACTCTTATCTAGCAGTTGTGATCGTCATCAGGTACACCAATTTTTGCCCTGTTCCCAGATCCGCTGTTCCCTAAAGAATGAATTATGCGATCGCGGATTCGCTTACCGCCACTTCCTCATTCTTAGCCGGTAAAGGTGCTGGTTTATTAGTCATAAATTCAGCCAGCTGAGCCTCAATTTGGTCACGGACAATTTGGCGATATTCCAGGAAGTGTTCTGCGTAGGCACAAAGTACAAAGAAAGAGCCGACCACTTTCGGTTTCTGCTGAATCAGCTTAAACAGACTCTTCCAGAACGTCCAGCGGGTCTTACGGACAACCCCTTGTCGCCAGCATATGGTTAGTAGCGCCCGGATAGTTATCCAATCGATCGGACGAGATACACCATGCCTTGGTAGACCCAGCTTCATCAAGTAGTTGTAGATGCGGTTTAAAAATCGCTCTGGGTCATACAGTCTCCAAAACGCCTCCACATATTCACGAGCAATTTCTTCCACAGGCCGAGTTGGCACAAAATTGAGCAAAGTCGTTTGGTTAATATTAGCCCCACCATCGATAAGTCGTCCTTCTTTCTCAAGGCGATGCCACAGAGCAGTATTAGGCAATGCCTGCAACATACTAAAAAAAGCAATAGGAATCGACGTTTTCTCAATAAACTGGACAATGCGATCGCCTGCGCCAGGTTTTTCCCCATCAAAGCCCATGATAAACCCAGCCATCACCCTGATACCTGCCTGGGTAATTGCATCCACCGATTCACTCAGAGAATCCCGAGTATTTTGCAACTTTTTAGTCAGGGTAAGGCTGTCTTCATCAGGAGTTTCAATGCCCAAAAAGACCGCTTTAAAATTACAATCGACCATCAGGTCGATCAGTTCTTGGTCTTGAGCCAAATCCACGGAAGCTTCTGTGATGAAGTTAAAAGGATACTCGTGTTCAGCCATCCAGACTTTCATGGCTTTCAGCAGAATCTTGACATTGCGCTTATTGCCAATAAAGTTGTCATCGACTAGAAAAATCCCCCCTTGGAAATTCAGTTCTAAGAGGCGTTCTAGTTCAGCTAACAACTGCTCGGGAGTTTTGGTGCGGGGTTTGCGACCGTAGAGGACAATAATATCGCAGAATTCGCACTGAAATGGACAGCCCCGAGAGAACTGGATTGCCATAGTGTCATAGGCTTCGAGGTCGAGAAGATCAAAACGGGGGATTGGGCTCTCCGTCACATCCGGCTTCTCACCATTGGCACGAAACACCCCTTGACTCTCGCCCCGTTCAATCGCTGAGACAAACATCGGTAGGGTAATTTCCCCTTCATCCAAAATCAAGTAATCTGCCCCAGCCCCTTCAGGTTCGTGGGGTGAGGTGGTCGGGTAAGGACCACCAACGGCTACCTTTTTCCCACGGCGCTTAGCTTCCTGAATTTGCTCAAGAAAATCCTTTTTCTGGACGATCATACCTGAGATAATCACTATCTCAGCCCAATCCCATTCTGCCTCCGTTACCTCACATACATTGCGGTCAACCAGTTTAAAGGACCATGTCTGAGGTAATATCGCCGCTACTGTCACCAAACCTAGGGGTGGCACCAGTGCCTTGCGATTCACCAACTCAATGGTTTTCTCCATTGACCAGAAACTTTTCGGAAACAGAGGATATAGCAGTAAAACTCGCATAAGTGGCACCTGAAACGATAGTTAGGTTTTCCGGAATTGATTTATCAGAATGTATCAATTGATCACAGCTGGCTTAACTTAACCAGAGTTGGAAAGATGTCGTTGGCGGATTGCCTGTCAGCCACTAACTATTAGGTTAGGTAAATATTAGGTAGGTAACGGGGTGGGAGACTTTTCCCGAGTTAGTTAGTTGCTAAGGCTTGCTAATATATATAGTCTGATCCCCCAGTTAATTCCCACTCAATTCGCCAACGGGATTTTTAATCTGTAAGTTGCCAGTTTTCCCTTAGATTTACCTGTCAGTAGTTATACTTAGCAGCGGCCTAAACTGAGCTTTCGGCCTCTTCTCCCCCCGGTGTTTTGGGGAAGCTCTTCCCCCCCTTGTTAAGGCTCTTCCCCCCCCTTGTTAAGGGGGGATGGGGGGGATCATCAATTAGCTCAAGTTATGACCGTATCCAGTATTGCTACTATTTGATAGTTAATCTAAGGGTGATTTCTGGGTACTATCGTCCTGCTGAAGCTTTGCTACTTCTTGAGCCAGGGTGTTCACCGTAAAGCGAATTTGCTCCTCCGTATGGTTACAGGTGATAAAGAAGCGCAGGCGGGCAGCATTTTGTGGCACCGACGGGTAGAACATAAACGGGACATTGATACCACGTTTAAACAGATTCTGAGAGAGTTGCACCGACTTCAACGCATCCCCCACAATAATTGGAATCACCGGAGAATCTTTACTCGTCCCTGTGTTGAGTCCCTGTTTCTGGGCTAATTCCAGGAAAAGTTTAGCTCGCTGGTGCAACAGCGCAACTCGCTCTGGTTCTTCTTTCAGTAGCCTTATGGAAGCCAGCACCGAGGCGGCATTAGGAGGAGCTATGCCAACACTATAGACAAACCCCGGGGAGGTATACTTGAGGTATTCTACCACAGCAGCGCAACCAGCAATATAGCCACCGCAGCTAGCGAAGGACTTGCTGAGGGTACCCATCCACAAATCTACATCAGCGGGATCAACCCCACAGAACTCACCAACCCCTCGACCGTGTTTGCCCAGTACCCCGATGGAGTGAGCTTCATCTACCATCAGGAAAGCTTTGTGGCGTTTCTTGACTGCAATGAACTGGGGCAAGTCGGGAATGTCGCCATCAGTACTGTAAACCCCTTCGATCACAATCAGTACCCGTTGATAGTGGTGACGACGCTCCTGGAGTATTTTATCCAATGCCTGACAGTCATTATGAGGAAATGCAATAATGCTCGCTCCCGACAGGATGCATCCCTGTAGAATACTGTTATGGCTCAGAGAATCATGTAAGATTAGGTCGTTTTTTCCAAATAGGTGACTAATAGTAGTTACGTTAGTAGCATGCCCGCCCACATAGACGATACTATCCTCAGTACCAATAAAGTCAGCAATTTCTTTCTCCAGCTCCCGATGTAACGGTTTTTCCCCTGACAACAGACGGCTAGCACAGGCGGAGGTACCATAATGATCTATGGCATCCTTTGCTGCTTGAGAGATAACTGGGTCACCGCACATTCCAAGATAATTATAAGTGGCATAATTAATCAATTCCCGACCACCAATCTGTGTGGTGTTGTTGACCACCCGTTCTTGGGGAGTAAAGAAGGGATTGTTGACCCCCAGCGCTTTAATTTCCTCCTGTTGCAATTGCAGTTTGCGGTATTCTGGATATAGGTGGAAATGGTGGTATTCCGGTGGGATATCTTGATTGTCTAGCTTTTCTACATCTTGATTTGGAATTAGACCGTTTTTGGCCGATATATGACCATTCGTTTCCCGTATTGACCTCCCTGACGAGGTTTCTAGGTGAGCTTGTGAGTTTCCTGTTGGTTGTTTAGCAACGTATTCGGCCAAATACTCAGCCAATGCCTCAATATTGTTGTGATCCCATAAAAGCGTTGGGGAAAGCCGATGTCCGAGGAAATTCTCCAGCTCTCCGGATAAGTTAACAGCTTCAATAGAATTTAAACCATAATCGGTAAAATCCCGATGAATATCGATTTCTTGGACATCCAGCTCAAGTACTTCTGCTAGCTTGGACACTAACCAAGTGGCAATGCTTGATGCTCCTTGAGATAATTTTGGGGAACTGACGGTAGATTTCTGATCACTGGTAACTAAAGTAGCCGGTGAGCTTTCTTTCCCGTTCCAGACCTGGTTCAACAATTCCATGTTGCACTCCTTCACCACACTAAAAGATTAAATCACCCAACTCCAGTTACTGGCACTGGGTGATCGTCTGGCCTTACCCCTCCATGACTTTTCGATCATTGAGCCTAGTTGTGAACCTTCAATCTCAGCTAATAATGTTCTAAACAGAGATTATGCCTTTATTTCGGTCTAGTTGCCACTCTTGAAGCCAATGAATTGCTATTTTCGGGGTTGACTTGATGGTTATTTTGCCATGAACTACTAAAACTTGTGAAAAATTCTATCAATCAAGTCAAGTCTACCCTCTTGCGCCGATAGCGTTTGACAGGTAAGCTATTTGGCATCGAAAAATCTGTTTCGTAAGATGCAGATTTGATTGATTGGGTCTGGTAACCTCTAGGCTTGGTATGAGGGGAAACTACCCAGGGATAATCCGCGATCGCATAATGGCAAACCATAAACCTAAATACTCCAACTTAGTCGATCTCGTGGTCGATAGAGCACTAAACCAACCTAACCAAATTGCTTACACTTTCCTAGCAGACGGGGAAACAGAATCTGGCCTGTTGACCTACCAACAGTTAGATCAACAGGCCAGAGCCATTGCTGCTCAGCTACAGTCTCTAGTTGCCGCTGGCTCCCGTGCCTTATTAGTCTACCCCTATACCGCTGGTTTAGAGTTCATTGCCGCTTTCTTTGGGTGTCTGTATGCCTCAGTTGTAGCAGTGACCGCTAATCCCCCCCGGTCGAAACAGGCTATTGCCCAATTACAGCAGCGGGTCATTTCTTCCCAAGCCACAGTAGCGCTTACTACCACGGACTTATGGAAAAGAATCCAGCAGCAGTGTAGCTCGAATCCAGAATTAGCTCCAACCTTAACTGAACTGTCCTGGATAGAAACCAACGAAATTTCCCCGTCTCTAGCATCAGACTGGATTGAAACCGAGCGCCCAGATCACGATAGCTTAGCCTTTCTACAGTACACCTCAGGCTCCACCGGTAAGCCAAAAGGGGTAATGGTGACCCATGGCAATATCCTGCACAATTCAGCGTCGATCTATCAGTCCTTCGAGCATACCCTCAACAGTCAAGCGATAATCTGGTTACCCTTGTTTCATGATATGGGGTTGATTGGTGGTGTGATCCAGCCGATCTATGGGAGATTTCCGGTTATACTGATGTCACCAGTAGCCTTGATTCAAAAACCAGTTCGCTGGCTCCAAGCCATTTCCCGCTATAAAGCCAGAGCCACTACCAGTGGTGGTCCGAATTTTGCCTATGACCTATTATGTCGTCAGGTAACTCCCGAACAGATTGAAACTCTAGACCTCAGCAGTTGGGAGGTAGCCTTTTCCGGTGCTGAACCGGTTCGAGCCGAAACCCTAGAACGGTTTGCCAATATCTTCGCCCCTTGTGGGTTTAGACCAGAAGCATTTTACCCTTGCTACGGTATGGCTGAAACCACATTATTTATTTCCGGGGGATTGAAAGCTAACTCTGCTGTGATTAAGTATGTCGAGCAAGGTGCCCTAGGAGAGAATCGAGTGATAACTGCTACTAAAGACCAACAGCAAACACAAGGGATTGTCAGCTGTGGTCAGCCTTGGTTGGATGATCAGTTGGTAATTGTTGACCCGGAAACCCTAATAGAGTGTCCAGAGAATAAAGTTGGCGAAATTTGGGTATCTGGTTTAGGTGTGGGCAAGGGCTATTGGAATCAACCAGAGGAAACAGAACGCACATTCGGTGCCTATATAAAAGACACTGGCACTGGACCATTTCTGCGCACCGGAGACTTAGGATTCCTAAAAGATGGGGAACTCTTTATCACCGGTCGCCTCAAAGAATTGATGATCCTCTGGGGCAACAACCGCTATCCCCAGCATATTGAAGCCACTGTTGAGAAGAGTCATCCAGCCCTGCGACCCAACGCTAGTGCAGCGTTTTCCGTAGATTTAGAAGGGGAAGAACGATTAGTTATTGCTCAAGAGATAAAGCGGAGTTACCTGAGACACTTAGTGGTTGATGAAGTAGTGGCAGCCATTCGTCAAGCGGTAGCCCAAGAGCATATTGCCGATGTTTATGGGATTGTGCTGCTGAAAACCGGAAGTATTCCCAAAACCTCTAGTGGTAAGATTAAACGTCGGGAATGTCGGCTGCGATTTCTTGATGGCACTTTAGAAGCAGTAGGTGAATGGCGACAGAGTCAACTTCAGCAGCGTAGCATTACCGATTTGTTGAGTCAGTTGAATGTTGCTTCATCAGAATCCTAGAGTTGTTATTGGGTCAGCTATCAGCTATCAGCTATCAGCTTATGCCCGTAGCGCAATCGGTGATTTTGAATAAGCGATGCAGTGGCAGACACGGGGGTTTCCACTCACTGCTGACTACTGACTGCTGAATGCTTAAGTTATTGGAATTATTAAATGTGTTAAATATTACTAATTCCCAGTTACTAATTTCGACCATCACTAGCAATTTATAATTTTTTTTAGCAACAATTAAAAAAACTAATTAGGTATGGTAATATATTTATCTAAGCGCAGCTAAATTAATAATTAATCATGAAACGTTCTTTAGACGCTCTTAGGGAAAAAGCGAGGAATTTCCTGATATATAGTATTGGTACACCACTTATATACAAGTTGGAAACGTTAATTACTAATTCTTCATTAATTGGTAATTCAACATTCTTTGATCCTGATAAATTTAATTGGGTGGAAGAGTTAGAATCCCAATGGATGACGATTCGCCAAGAGCTAGACCAAGTATTGAAATATAGAGATAGTCTACCCAACTTCCAGGATATTTCTCCAGACCAAGGTCAGTACGTCAGCACGGATAATCGGTGGAAAACCTATGGCTTTTATGGCTATGGAATCAAAGTTAAACAAAATTGTGAAAAATGTCCAGAAACTACTCGTATTATCGAAAAAATTCCTGGTATGAAAACGGCATTTTTTTCAATCCTATTACCAGGTAAACATATCCCTGAACACAGGGGACCTTATAAAGGGGTAATCAGATGTCTTCTAGGATTACGTGTTCCTGAACCGAAGGAAAATTGTCGGATTCGTGTTGGTAACGACATTCGCTATTGGGAAGAAGGAAAAACGATGATATTTGATGATAGCTTCCCCCATGAGGTATGGAATGAAACCGATGGGATGCGGGTGGTTTTATTTCTAGATATTGTCAGGCCGCTCCGTTTTCCTGTTTCATGGATTAATCAATTATTTATTAAAGTAATTGCTTGGTCACCCTACGTTCAAGATGCTATGGCTAATCAGAAGAAATGGGAAGAACGTTTAGATAAGGTGTTTGCTCGACAATGAATCAATAGGGAACAGAGCGAGTGTGGGGCGAGGGGGGAGAGGTAACTATTTCAATACATTGTGTGTGTCTCAACAACAAACCCTTGAGGATGCCCAAAGGTGGCTTGAGTATGACCCCGATGTGATTATCCTGAATGCAGGACAAATCGAAACTGAGGTAGGGGATGGAGGAGTGCCACTGGTTGAGATAGTAGAATCGATGAACCGTGTTAACTACAGTTGGCCAGCATTGGTAGCCCTCGAAGCAGCCAAGCTAAAGCGCGAGCGACCCCTCGATGTGGTTGCTATTGGTTCGATTGCAGATGGTAGCCCTTCTTGTTTTGGTCCAGTCTATCATTCTGGTAAAATCGCTTTGCACTATTAATGGTCAGGTGTTGGACCAATAGTTTACCACGCCAGCAATCATCAAATCCTCATGAGGCTTTACCGTCCTGGTGTGATCAGCGGTCCCTTGGCTTGGGCACCAGTGAACCGTCTCAATGAAAAAGGTTATAAAATCCGAGCTAACCGAGTCAATTATGCTCCTCCTGCTGAAAAAGTAGCTAATACAATCGCCAGCTGGATTGAGAAAAACCAAGAATGGGTAGGAACTTATGATGAGCCTTTTAGCTTTAAAATATTCAAATGTTTGGATGGCCTCGGGGCAGCAAATTCGTATAACTAGGAAATAGGGAATTGCGGGAATAGTTTGGGGAGGGTGGGGGTAACCATTAAGCTATCAGCTATCAGCTATCAGCTATCAGCTATCAGCGGTCAGTGTAAAGTGCGTAGTGTGAATAATTGGTGGATTATTTCATAATATAGTACTATTTTTTAGGTTCAATTTATGTTCAAAATTCCCGGAAAATGAATTATTATTAATCGAAGCTACTGAATTATGAATCCTCAATATCAGGATATTTGGTGATGTCGGAATCAAGCTAAAGTAATGTTTGGCAATGTGTAAGCTATCAGCTAATGCGCTACAGATGGTGCTACTTGAGGTGCTATCAGCTAATGCGCTACAGATGGTGCTACTTGAGGTGCTATCAGCAAAAGACGAAGGCCAAAAGCTCACGGCTGACGGCTGACAGCTGACGGCTGAATGCTTACAAAGTAATAAGTTTTTTTGTGTAAGTTTTTAAGTGCAGGGGTAAAAGGTGTCACAAACTATTCTCCAAGCAGCCACGTTAGTGGATATCCTGCGCTACAGAGCAGTTAACCAGCCAGATGCGATCGCATATACCTTTTTGGTGGATGGAGAAACTGAACAGGTCAGTCTGACTTACCAACAGTTGGAGCAACAAGCCCAAGCGATCGCGTTCCACCTGCAATCAATATATTCCCCAGGAGAAACTGCGCTACTACTGTATCCTCCTGGTCTAGACTATATTTGTGCATTTTTCGGGTGTTTGTACGCTGGGGTTGTAGCTGTGCCCGCTTATCCTCCTAGACCCAACCGCTCCCTTGTCCGTGTTCAGGGAATTGTCAAAGATTCCCTGGCAAGGGTAGCCCTAACTACCCAAGCAATCCTGTCTAATTTAGAGCGACGGTTTACTGAGGCTCCAGAACTGAAGACACTGCACTGGCTAGCCACAGAAAACATTAACGGCAACTTAGCTCAATCATGGCAGCAACCAGCTATAGATGGTAGCACCCTAGCTTTTCTCCAATACACCTCTGGTTCAACCGCTGCACCGAAGGGAGTGATGATTAGCCACAGCAATCTAGTCCATAATTCAGCTGCTATCTATAAGTATTTTGGGCACACCGACCACAGCAGTGGGGTGATTTGGTTGCCGATGTACCATGACATGGGTCTGATTGGTGGTATACTCCAACCTCTATACGGCGGTTTTCCAGCTACTCTGATGTCCCCCTTGATGTTTTTGCAAAGTCCGATTCGGTGGTTAAAAGTGATTTCCCACTATCGAGCCACCAGCAGTGGAGGACCAAACTTGGCTTACGACTTATGCGTACGCAAAATCAAGCCAGAACAACTAACAAACTTGGATTTGAGTAGTTGGGACCTGGCCTTTAACGGAGCTGAGCCAATTAACTTCGCCATCTTGGAGCGGTTTGCAACTAAATTTGAGTCCTGTGGCTTCCGCCGAGAAGCATTCTACCCTTGCTATGGCATGGCTGAAGCCACCTTAATGGTTTCTGGTGGTGTCAAAAGTGCCCCAATTGTCTTAAGAACAGTTGAGGGGGCAGCACTGGAGCAAAATCACGTTGTGCCAGCTAGTGTTGAGCAAGAAGGTACCCTTACCCTCGTAGGCTGTGGTCAAAGTCTGCCAGACCAGCAGATTGTAATTGTCCATCCTGAAACCTTGACCCGATGTGACCCAGGACAAGTGGGAGAAATCTGGGTATCAGGACCAAGCATTGCCCAAGGTTACTGGAATCAACCGGCAACAACCGAACGAAACTTTCGCGTAACTCTAGCATCGATGGGGGAAAAGCCATTTCTACGCACCGGTGACTTGGGATTCATGCTCGACGGTGAATTATTTATTACTGGTCGTCTCAAGGATCTGATCATTATCAATGGTCGTAACCACTATCCCCAAGATATTGAATGGACCGTAGAAAACACCCACTCCTTGCTCAGACCTACGTGTTCGGCAGCATTTTCCGTGAATATTGCTGGTGAGGAACAGTTAGTGGTGATTGCTGAGGTAGAACGTAGCTATTGGAAATCTACTCGGCTAGCTGCTTCTGACCCTGGCAATGGAGCGAAAGACCATGCCCTTGATAGCAAGGAGTTAATCCGGTTAATCCGACGAGCAGTATTACAACATCACGATTTGCCGGTTCATACTGCTCTGTTGCTCAAACCAGGTACTATTCCCAAGACATCTAGTGGTAAGATTCAGCGTCATGCCTGTCGCCAGAGTTTTATGGCGGGAACTCTGGCTGTTATAAATGATAGGGATTAGGCTATTGGCTTGAGCCATTAACCATTAAGATAACACCATTAAGATAACACCTTGCCCTCACCCTCAAAACTTCCTGAACAGACTCCTTACGTGGAAGTAAAGGTTAACAAATGTTTATGTTACCTGTTTCCTTCAAACCCCAGATGAGAGTTATGTCCTAAACTATACTTTACTTGATAGAATTTAATAGTTTTGTAACAATTTCGGATAGAATAAGGCATTAGTGGCCTTAGTTGGTAGTTGCAGTACATAGCTTATGTCGGAGAATTCCTGGTCAGAAAAAGCGCCAAGCCAAGAGCTGAAGCAACTTGGCTCTATGCTGTCTAACTTGTCAGAGGAAGAGTTTGAAACTAGCTTATTTTTCCAGGGACTAGAAGGACGCCGACGCAAAGCAGCTTTAGTGTTAACCATAGTGTGGTGCATAACCATAGCACTGCATTTGGTGTCTTGGGGGATCTGGGTGAGCTTGAGCTTAACAACAATATTAGGAATTCATGCCCTACGGTGCTTGCTGGCTCGACCGTTAAAAACCCCTCAACCCTGTTTAGATGAGGAAAAAGACGATTTTCCCTTTGTGTCTCTGCTAGTAGCAGCAAAAAATGAAGAAACTGTCATCAGTAATTTAGTTAAGTCTCTGTGTCAATTAGATTACCCCAAAAATCAGTATGAACTGTGGGTAATTGACGATTACAGTACTGACCAAACACCAGAAATCTTAGATAAGTTAGCAGCAACATACGACCAGTTGAAGGTACTGCACCGGAGTGCTAATGCCGGGGGCGGCAAATCAGGGGCACTCAATCAGGTACTGGGTTTAACTAAAGGGGAGATTGTAGCAGTATTTGATGCAGATGCTAAAGTTCCCAAAGATATGCTACGGCGGGTTTTGCCCTTATTTACTAACCCGCGAGTGGGAGCAGTGCAGGTCAGAAAAGCGATCGCAAATGCACCACTGAATTTCTGGACACGAGGGCAAATGGCAGAAATGGCTCTCGACAGCTATTTCCAACAGCAACGTATTGCAGTTGGTGGGATTGGTGAATTGCGGGGCAATGGTCAGTTTGTCCGACGTTCCGCACTACAGCGTTGCGGTGCCTGGAATGAAGAAACCATCACCGACGACTTAGATTTAACCATTCGCCTACACCTCGATCAGTGGGATATTGGCTTTCTCAATTTTCCGCCAGTAGAAGAAGAAGGAGTTACCAGTGCGATCGCACTCTGGCATCAACGGAACCGTTGGGCAGAAGGAGGGTACCAGCGCTATTTAGATTACTGGCGTTTAATTGTAAGTAACCGCCTAGGTTTGCGGAAAACTCTAGATTTATTTACCTACTTGATCATCCAGTACTTTTTGCCCACTGCTGCTGTACCAGACTGTTTGATGGCTATTGCCCGTAACCGTCTACCTATTTTTAGCCCCATTACTGGCCTAACTGTCACCCTATCAGTGATTGGCATGTTTGTCGGGCTGCGCCGCACCAATCAAAATCGAAGATTACGTGTTTCTAACCTATTGGTTAGTTTCTTGCAGACCTTGAGGGGAAATCTTTATCTATTGCACTGGATGCTGGTGATGGCTGCTACTACCGCTCGGATGTCTGTGCGTCCTAAACGCTTGAAATGGGTCAAAACAGTCCATAGAGGTGGGAATGAAGAATGAAGAATGAAGAATGAAGAATTATTAATTTCTAAAATGGTGAATTCCCAATTCCGAATTCCCAATTCCCAATTCTTAATTCTCAATTCTTAATTCTTACTTCCCAATTCCCAATTCCCAATTCCCAATTCCCAATTCCCAATTCCCAATTCCCAATTCCCAATTCTTAATTCTCAATTCTTAATTCTTAATTCCCAATTCTTAATTCTTAATTCTCAATTCTCAATTAATTCCTGATAAAAATTCAACAGCTGTTTAGCTAGCGCCTTATTGGTATACTGCTCCATTGCCCGTACATAACCCAAATATCCTAATTTCTCAGCCAACTCTGGTTGCTTGATTAGCTGCTGTAAACAATGTCGTAACTCCGACTCATTCTTTTCAGGAAACACCAACCCAGCATCCCCAATCACATAGGGAATTTCTCCAGAATCGGAACCAATTACTGGTACTTTAGATGCCATCGCCTCAATTAGCACATGACCAAATTGTTCCTTCCAACCTACACTAGTTAAGGTTTTAAACTTATAATTAGTCTCTGATGGTAGCACCAGAGTATTCATCACATTAATATAACGAGGTACCTCGTCATGGGGAACACTCTCAATCCAAATCAGTTGGTCTTTAATTCCCCACTCTGCCGCCTTTTCCATCAATATCGGCTTGAGGGGACCACGCCCTAGCAGCAGCCACTTCCACTGCATCCCAGATAACCCAGCTAGGGCTTGACCCAAAGTCAGTAATCCCTTCTCCTCTACAAACCGTCCCACAAATCCCACCACAAAATCATTGGGTTGAATTCCCAACTGCTGTTTTAACTCTGGCTGAGGTTGGGGAAGAAACAGGCTTTCATCTACCCCCAATTGGGGCATTACTTTAGCTGCTCCGTTATAACCATGTTGTCGCAGGATTTCTACCCCATCCTGATTCCCACAAATCAGTCCATCGGTATGGCCCAGGTTATACCCTTCCAACACAGACACTGGAAATTTTACCTGGTAGGGCAGGTTCCACCAAGTAAAAAATAGGTTTTTTGCCTTTAGTCCCAATAGCTTATTCAGGGTAATAAATTGAGCATAACCTAATGCTTTAGCTCCCTGTTCCACTTGAATAATATTGGGGCGAAACTGTTTCAATAAAGAGATAATATCTAGCCCAAATGTCAGCAGCCCCTGATTATTTTCACTAAAGTTAGACACTGGTACCACCCGAAATGAACCTTCCTCACGGGGTTGGGTTTCAATGATGCGATTTTGAACACCACCAGGACGCCAGCGCCGGGGAACCACCACAGTTACCTCAATGTTAGGTTCTAAGTGAGCGAGTGTTCGTAACTTCTCGCAGTTAAGGTCAACAATATAGGAGTGGCTAGCAACTAAGATTTTCATGGGTAATTTTTTGACAGTTAATGGTGGCAGGTTACAGGTGGCAGGTTGCAGGTTGTTCGCGTAGCGTGGCCGAAAGGCCAAGGTTACAGGTTGCAGGTTGCAGGTTGGAGGTTGTTCGCGTAGCGTGGCCGAAAGGCCAAGGTTGCAGGTTGAAGGTTTAAGGTTGTTCGCGTAGCGTGGCCGAAAGGCCAAGGTTGCAGGTTGCAGGTTGAAGGTGGCAGGTTGTTCGCCCTTGGCGTTCCGATAGTATCAATCAGCTTGGTTCATGTAATATTAATCACAATGGTGCGAGATCTCAGTTAAACTTAGCTCTTGCACCAGTACCAAACTACTTAATACTAGTAAACCTGGAATGGTAACCGTGGAAAATCAATGATAATTTTTATTTATTTGTTGGCTTCAAATCTACTTGAAATTTTGTTTATTACAACACCATTAACGTTGAATTATTCTGACTCCTGACTACTAAATCCTAAATTTTAGAGCTTTTAATTAAAGGGGCTAATTAAAGGGGCAAGAGCTGATTAGGTTTATTTACTGGTAGGTTAAAGATTTAAACGCTGGCTTTAACTGGCAACCTTAAACCAACTAACCTTAAACCAACTAACCTTCAACCAACTAACCTTCAACCAACTAACCTTCAACCAACTAACCTTCAACCAACTAACCTTCAACCAAAATAACCTTCAACCAACTAACCTTCAACCAAAATAACCTTCAACCAACTAACCTTCAACCAACTAACCTTCAACCGTCTCGCCGTCTAGCCGAGTATAAATTTGACCATCATCCCAGATAGATTTGATGCGTGTACCGAGTGCTTTTAAAAAGCCCAACATGTAGAAAACAGCGCGGCTAATAATTTTAATCGGGGAACCACTTTTATTACAAGGAGGATTCCCTAAGACGTGGCAATCAAATAGACGACCAAACAGCTGTAGCTGTTCACTAAGGGTAAGGTTTTTCATCCCCATCAGGAAATGGTTGTGATAAAAGGTCAACTGATACTCAAGCGATCGCGTAGTAATATCATGACATCCCCCAGTTTCTTCCCCTAAATGGACTAAATAAGCATCTGGGTCATACCAAATTTGATAACCAGTGCGGCGAAATCGCAAACAAAAATCCGACTCCTCACGAACCGCACTGCCCCGGAACTGTTCATCAAAGTGCAGCCCATACTTCGTAAAAATCTCCCGGCGGAAAGACATATTGCAGCCTCGGGCTGATATCACCCGTTGAGGCTTGACGGTATGGACTAAGTCTATGTAATACCATGCAATCCCAGGGTCCATGGCCTCCTTAGGCAAGTCTTCAATGGTGTAAGAGGGAGTGGGGGAATCTGCTGCTGCTCCTTTCTCCGCTAGCTTCATCCGGTCAAATACTCGTCCTGCCACTGCCCCAATCTCTGGGGATTGTTCATAGTTACGAGCGTGAGCAGTTAAATACCCCGGTGGCATCTTGATATCATCATCAATAAACACAATAATCTCCCCGGATGCCCGCCTTACCCCATAATTTCTTGCCCCAGGTAAACTTGCCCAATCAACCCGGAACCAGCGAATCTTACCAGCATTAGCCAGCTGCTCTAAATAGGATTGAATCTCTGGTTTGTGGGTTCGAGTTTGATCAACAACCAGTACTTCAAAAGCAGGGTAGTCTTGCTTGAGGACATCTTCTAGGGTATCCCGCAAAGGGTCTTCCCGTCCGTAAGTAGGGATAATTACAGAAATCATTGTCGTTGTTTTGAGTACTTTGTCCTTAAGCATTTAACTGCTGATAATGCCGACAATCGATAATAGTTTAACTAACATGCTATCCTTGGACATCCGTGGTTTTATGGAAAGTTAGACAATTCTTAAGCTAAGAGGTAAAACCAATACAGCTTTCCCATGGCTGGTGAGGTACACCTGAGTCTTAGAAGATAGGGGTTTCATTGCTGAATCTGTACCTCACGGGAGCTAGAAACGCTGTCCCAGCATAGTACAGGGAACAGTTATCCGTGGAGACCGGTTCAAAAAACCGTTTGTAGTTTGCCTTTTCCCGTTTGCTAGGGGTTAATCAATTGGTTAATCAACTAATCAGGGTTGTGAAGGTTTAATGCGTTCGCGTAGCGGTTCCGAAGGAACATCGCGTTGCCTGCCTTGACTGCTTCGTCATCTGGTTTTGGGATTTCGGCTTAGTGGTGATTATGCGTTCGCTACAGCCAACTCCTAACCTATTGCTATTTGTAGTGATATCTTGATCATATTTACTTATATTTTATAATCAGTACTTGGGCTTATTTTGTAGTTCATGTAGGGTGGGCAGTGCTTGAGACCGATGCCTTGGCTGTTCATCAGATTGCTTACCCCTACTCCCCACTCCCTACTACCTACTCCTATTAACCCAGGACGAAAGTCCCTTAAATCCATTACTCATCTGTTGCTCTGAATTATTTCTCATCAAAGTATTTTTTATAAAAACTTCATAATTGGAAATATTAACTTTATTTATTTAAAGATTTTATAAATTTGAATTCAAATAGCTAAATTAGTCCCGATTCTATATAATAATATTTTTGGGAAAGGAATCAGCCATCAACATTAACGAGTTAATTGGTTTCATAGCTGTCAACCTCAAGCAGTAAAAGAAAAGAAACCAAGCCTAAGGTCAGCACTTGATATCTAACATTTCAAAATAGCTCATCAAACCAATCTGTCTTGATGCAGTTGCTCATGGGGAGTGGCTGTGTGCGGAACCCCTGTAAGCCCAGTGGAAAGCCAGTTGCTCAGGGGGGAACTCCCAAGAACGCCGACTAAAACTAATTTTTCGTCAGTCAATCAGGAGCTTGACCACGCTATTTCATCCTGTCAATGCCACAAATCAATTCAATAGGAATCAAAAATCATGAAACCTAACCTTTATAAAACATTAGCAGTTACAACTACTACTGGCGCAATTTTAGGTCTTTTTGCTCTTGTCCCTAATCTGGCTCAAGCTGCTGCTATGAAATTTGAGTTTATTAGTACACTTGAGACTCTCAATGATAATCTTGGCTTTGGTATCCTTCGCTATGAGAGTGCCCCTATCACTGGGGTTGGAGTGGAAACTATCCAGATGAATCAGTTAGTTGGTGTCGATTTAGATCTAAAAGCGTCGGCTGAAATTTATCTTGACATACCAGGTTTGGGATTAGTCACTGATAGTGTTTTTATTGATGAAAGTGATGTGGTACCTCCCAGTCCATTTCTAACGTTTACAGATGGTATATTAACCAGCTTCAACGATACAATTAACACTACAAGTAACACTTTTGGAGTTCCTATTGTTGCTCAAGCTTTAGGAACAACTTTTGAAACTTTTGCTGTTGACCCAACCTCGGATACCAAAATATTAGTCGAAAAAGGGAATATTATTTTTAGCACTGTTCCAGAACCAGGAACGATTTTAGGGCTTAGTTTGTTTTCTTTAGGAATCTTGATGAATCGAAAAAAATCAGCAAACTCAAATTAATCGATGAATGTCCAGTTTTGGGCTAGTGGTACTTGGGTTAAAAAAGTGCAATAGTGCTAGGAATCAAGGCTTAATATGGTCATGATCCTGGCTCTATATCACATTTTTACTCAATTTTTAGGGCGCTTACCCTGCCTTTTGCCTTTTGCCGTTTCCCTTTTCCCTTTTTCGATGCCTTGATACCTCGTTTCTTTTTAGGTTGAGGCTCGTTTGCCTGTGCTGCCTCTAGTTTCTCTAGTTCCTCTTGTTCTTGACGATTTATTTCAGGCAACTTGAGGATAACACCAGTAATCAACCAATAATATACTGCCACTGGATCTACATCCAAGGGATAGTAATAGGTTTGGTAGCTAATAAACAAAATAAGTACCCAATAGCTGGCACCGATACTCCGCAAATCCTTGTTTTTCACTGAGCGGTAAGCCTTGAAGGTAAGTACAGTAATCGCAGTTACAAATACTAGAAAAGCCAGCAGCCCCAGCGGACCAACTTCATGCATCACTTTGGGAAACCAAGTTTCTACCAAACTGGTTTTACCAAAAACACGAGCAGAGTTGGTCGCTCGTCCTAATCCCAGACCAATTAATGAGCCTCTTAGTCTACTCCAGGTAAAAGCAAATTGATGAAGGATAAAATCATCCGCTGGTGAAGCTTCCCAACGACCGATCAAACTATCTATCCGTTCCTGAACTACTTCAGGAAAAGCAGTTGCCGCAATTCCTAATAAAAGCCCTAATCCTCCCAAAATAGGTAAAAACCGTTTAAGGTTAGTGACTTGACCCGTTAAAACGAGCAGGATTACGGTTACAGTTGGCACCAAAGCCAGAGCAATCCGCTGACCAGAGACTACTGCGAGAACAAAAACCGATGCCATGGCACCTAAACCAACACTCCGCCAACGAGCTGAGGGGTCGCTGAAAGCAGTAGCAAAGCTAAAAAAGGCATTAGAAATCAGGAACCAGCCCCACTGCCAAGGGGCAACAAAGGTTCCCGGTAAGCGGATTTGTCCCACTTGAGGACTATACAGCAAAGACCCACCCACAAAACATCTAGCATCTAGGGAAGCTTTGAATAAGGCAGCCCCGTGTCTGAATTGGGTTCCAGCGCATCTACCAGTTTTCAGCATCATGTACTGAATAAAGGCAAGGCTACAGCAGATAATAGCCAGAACTGTGAACATCCTTGAGAGGAAGAGTAATTCTTTCTTGCTACGGATCAGGTAGTAGGCACAAAAGATTAAGGGAATGTATCCCAAAAAAACTTTCAAACCCAAAATTCCCATTAGTATCGGCTGTCCATCTTCGCAGGTTATACCTCTACGCATCCCTGGTAGATCTGAACAAGGGGGAAGTAGTTGCTGGGAGCCATTAGCAAACAAGAATGTCAGCAAACTTGATGCGCACAAAATGCCTAAGGGTAGCATTAGGGACTTGGCTATTATGATTGGTTTTCTTTCCTGCTTACACTGTTGTACTAGACCAATCAAAGCAGGGATATAGATACCATCTTTAGCCAGCTGCAGCAGTGGACTATTGCCAATGGAGTAAATGATTGTACCACTAAAAGGCATATAGATCAGGAATGCCCAAAGTGCTGTGCGAGGATATTTATAGGACAGAACCAGACAAGGCAGACCAGCTACTGCAGCTGCACCAGCTTTAGGATCAACCACTAGAGCAAGCAACACCCCGATAATGGCTCCAAAAGCTGCTGTCATAGTAATAATTTGGATGATTTCTCTACGCTCCCGTTGCGCTCGGCGTTTTTGAGCTAACTGTTGCTTGAGATTTAAGGTTGTGGTCTCAGATGGCGTTTTCCCTTTCTTTGATGACTTAGATTTTGACCGACCTTTGACCATGGCAGAACCATCCCATTGTCTATCGATGTTATTATTTCTTAATTTGGCATGATAAATTTGAAATTGGTGTTTGCGCGATGGTCAAGCCAGCTTGTACAAGCCAAATTCATCACAAATTGATTTGCTCAACGCCTTTCGATTGAAGATGTTAAAGGATAATCTTTCTTCATTTGCTGATAGATTCTCACCAGTACCAAGGATATAAACACTACCGGAAAAGGGTAATGGTTTTAGAGGGGTTCCCTTGTTGGCTAGAATACTTTTAACTTTCCCATGATCAATATAAAACTTGTAGTAGCCATAACCGCGATTGTATTCAGGTTTCTCAGGTAACTCTAGTAAATCCCATCTAAGAATGTTCGCTGTACCCGACATTCGATAGAATTGTTTTCGTTTTAAATACAAACAATCTTCTCCATCTCGATACTTATAACCTCTATTAATAAACCAGCCATTTTCCTGAGGATTTTGCCTAACCAATTCCGCTAACTGTTTGCTAACACAATCATCGGCATCGACATTCATAACATGAGTTGGGTCAAATCGACGAGCATAAGTTAATCCTGTCAAAAGCTTACGTCCTTTATCTGTATTTCCTCTAACCCTCTGGCTTGGCTCTTTGGGAGTAGGATAATCAACCTGAAGATAAATGATATGGGGATGACTGAATGTAATCTGTGGCTTTTCATTACAAACAACGATTACTCTAAATTCCGATGATGTTTGATTACATACTGATTTGACACAGCGTTCAAATAATTTAGATACATGTTCCCAAGATTTGGAAAGCTTTCGACTCTTGAGTGGAATTACGAAAACTAGCATGATTAACCTTTATTGATAGAAAAACAAGGTAAAAAACTCCCATTAATTTGCGGTGCGACCCGTGGCGAATTTAATTCGCCAACGGAAAGCGCACCGGGACTAATTGAGCAAAAGTAACGGGAGTTTTAATGTTATGGTGAGGTGGCCATGGCGTTATTGGAACCTTGAAAGTAATCAAGCATTTCGTCAGCTATAACTATCACGAAAATGCTGGCAATAGTTTTCTATGCACCCCTATTAAGTATTAAGTTCAGGGTTTTTAACCCTTTTTCCTGATGCTTTCCACCGATCTGGTTTGTGACCGTAGATAGGCACGGAGTTTTCCTCAAGAGAGACTCACATCAGGGTTGATGATTTACCGTCAACCATAAACCGTCAACCATAAACCGTCAACCATAAACCGTCAACCATAAACCGTCAACCATAAACCGTCAACCATAAACCGTCAACCATAAACCGTCAACCATAAACCGTCAACCATAAACCGTCAACACAACCCGATCACTGAAACGGTATAAGTTAACAAAGATACAAGTTAACGATGCAAGTTATATGCTGAGCAGTTGCTGGAAACAGTTTGGTCAATCAGTTAGCTAAATATCGCTCAACGACGTTAACTAACTCTGATGTCCAGTGGTGAGCAAGTTGAGAATTGGCGGCTTCGACCATCACCCGGATCAGGGGTTCAGTACCAGAAGCACGAACCAGAATTCGACCTTGGTCTCCCATGGCTGCTTCCCCTTTTGCGATCGCATTCGTGATCGCTTCACACTCTTGCCATCCACGTCGGCGTTCTCGGTCTTCTACCCTGACATTACGCAGCAGTTGGGGGTAAGTCTGGAAACTTTGGTCTACTAACTCCCCTAAGGTCATCCCAGATTCACGGACCAAAGAAGCTAGATGTAAAGCAGTTAACATGCCATCCCCAGTCAAACCATAATGGTGACAGATGATATGTCCCGATTGCTCACCCCCTAGCATAGCTCCAGTTTGGAGCATTTTAGCTTGGACATGCTGATCTCCGACCGCTGTCCGTAGGAATTTACCCCCCAACTGCTTCCAGGCTCGTTCAAATCCTAAATTTGCCATTACCGTTGCTACCATTATGTCTTCTGGTAGCTTTTGGGCAGCACGTAAGGTTTGACCCCAAAAATAGAGGATGTAATCTCCATTGATCTCCCGACCCTGGGCATCTACTGCCATCAATCGGTCTGCATCACCATCAAAGGCAAACCCAAGATCTGCTTGGTATTCTTTTACCGCAGCTTTCAGGGGTTCGAGGTGAGTAGAGCCACAATTGACATTAATGCGATCGCCATCTGCCTGGTCATGCAAGCAGATCACTTGTGCCCCCAACTGCTCAAACACTTGTCCTGAGAGTCGCACTGCTGCCCCCCAAGCCAAATCCAGCACAATCTTCATGCCTTGTAAATTCGTCACTCCTTTCAGAGGACGGTGAAGTGCTGCTGCATAATCGGTGACCAACCCTGGGCGATAGTGATACTTCCCTTGGGTTTTACTCACTACAGCCTGACCAATAAAACCCCTCAATCCAGCTTCTATATGCTTTTGCAGCTCCTGAGATAGCTTAGTGCCTTTCCCGCTAAAAAACTTAATCCCATTGTCTTCTGGAGGATTATGACTAGCAGAAATCATCACACCCCCTATGGCACTTGTGGCACTGCACAGGTAGGCAACACCAGGAGTGGGACATAATCCCAGGTGCCACACCTCTAGACCTGCTGTAGTCAACCCCTTAGCTAAGGCTGTTGCCAACATATCACTAGAATTGCGTGAATCCTGCCCTAAAATCACCGGTCCTGGTACAGCTGAGTATTCCTGTAACACAAGACCAGCCCAGAAACCCACTTGTAAAGCCAAATCTTCACTGAGCAATGTTCCTGCTCGTCCCCGAATGCCATCGGTACCGAATAATGGGGTTGTGGGTAGAGTTAGGGGTTGCCAAGGTAACCTGACATTGGGGCAGTTCATTGGCTGATTCTTGGATGAGAACTCAGCACTATCCAATCCCTGGATACGGACAGGGGATGTAACCATAATTTCAATTTCCTCACATTACACACTCACTGTGGAGAATAACACTTTATTTTGCTTTGGTAGATATCCATCAATACATCCAACCTATGGTTGTGATCCCATACATGCTTGTGATCAGATTATGATCCAAGTACATTCAGATTATGATCCAAGTACATTTAGCCCTGTGAGCGCTTTGGCCAGAGTTTATCCAAGATTTACTCAAACATTGACTAACTAGATCCAAGTACATTTAGCCCTGTTAGGCTTCTGGCAAGACTTTATCAAAATTGACTAACTAGATCCAAATACACTTAGGTCCCAAGGGCCTTCAGGCAAAACTTTACCAAAATTTACGTTCCTCCCTTGGAACTTAGCAGCCACAACCTAGCCAGGATGCTAAATTAAACACCAGCATTCTCCAACAACTTTTCCATAGTTTCCAAAGTCAGTCCTTGCTGAAGATAACGAGGAGACTGTGGATTATAGGGAGCAGCCACTCGATCTATGCTAATGATCTTTGCCTGTGCTGGTAAGACCGCTACATCTGGGTCAAAGGATGTCGGACGCATTAAAGAACTGGAAAAACCTTTAAAAATAGCAATTTGATCCTGTTCACCAGCTATCTGTGCGGTAACTATCAATACCTCTTTTGGGCGTTTGATGGTGTATTGTTCTAGACGCCTACCAATGGAATCCATCATCTGTGAGTTTTCAGTTGTGAGTTTTTAGTTGTGGCGTTGCCTATTGGCAGGATATAATGATATATTTAGCTTTATCGTACTGGTGGTGACCATAAAATCTGATCTAGCGCTTTGCCTGTAGGTTAAGTAGAATTCCGAATCCGTTAATCAACCTTACTTTGCGGTGCGACCAGTGGCGAATTTAATTCTTAATGGGGAAAGCGCACCGGGGTAAGTATTCAGCTATCAGCCTATGGGCTACGCCCATGCTACACCGAACAGCTTATGCGCTATGGGCACCCTACGGGAAAAGCTTTTGAATAAAATAACCTGACGGCTGACCGCTGACCCCTGACTGCTGAATGCTTACCTCCTTTGAACCAAGACTCCCCCGGCATAAGCGCCGTGGGGAGTCTCAAAGAAGATGCTACTGCCCTACAAAATCCAAAGCCATAACCCATTTCATGGTTCAATAGCTGATCGTCCTTGTTTGCCGAGTCGAAACAGAACGAAATAGCTTAAGTAAAGGACATAGAAGAATAATCCCACCATTCCGATAAAGCCCAAAAATCCAGGGGTATAACCACCATGGAAATACTGTTTGAATAACAAAGGCGGCTCCCTCAACACCTGACAAAATCCAGATGTGATTGCTCCTGGGACAAAGGCACAACGTAGAAATGGAATACTAGCGATTGTCCCCAGAGTACAGTAAATAGTCATTGCCCAACGCCAAGATGTCAGTGTTAGCTTCAGGGGACTAGCGGGCCTATCATCAATCTCCTCATTCAAGTCAATCCAAAACCACAGGGAGATGGGGATCAGAATACGGGAGCTCAAAGCACACACATAAGCAATCGGCCAACCGACAATCAACAAGTAAACTGTAATCGCTAGGAGACTGGAAACACGCCAATAGATAATCAACAGGCGTACCATAGCATCTGCTTTCTGGAAAAATGCCCAAATTAGCAGCATCAAGGGGATAAATACTGTGAACAAAACTGCCAAACGGTAGTCCATCCAAACCAGTAATTGAATAATTTCATCTTGCATTGCTTGTTGCCGAAATGACCTTGATCTATGTTATTTCACCAATGGCCATACTGGAAATCTAGAAACAAAGCCAAGGAAAGCATCAGGCCAGTATAGCACTACGCATTCAGATGTTTGACATTCCTAAACTCCGAAACGTAAGTAATCGCTTACTTGCGGACTTGCGGACTTGCGGACTTGCGGACTTGCGCGTAGCGCTATAACGCCACCAAAAAGGGTAGCAGGAGCAAATCCTAATCGGGGATTTACTCCTGCTACCCTTATTCAGAGTATTTGGCAGAACAATCCTAGAGTCTAGTCTTCATATACCCGGCACTCAGCTGCGTCAGGATTATCATCACAGTACTCTTCAAGGGAGTTTTTGGGCTTGGCATTTTGCCGCTGATGGGAAGCCTCTGCTTGTAGTTCTTCTACGTTATCCCAAGCTACTGCACATTCTGCTGAAGACGCCCCCTCAGCATCACAAACGGCTCTAGCTTGTTCACGCTCTTGGTCTATTTTCTCTTGTAATTCGCTCATCTGTCTTTCGCTTTTATAACTTAATGATGTCTATTTTTATTTTGCTGATAGGATTGGTAGTAGTAACCAACCGCGCTTAGCAAAATACTTAACGATAGGAGGCTTAATAACTAGTAATTTCGTTGAAAAGACGACCTAGTTGCTTAGGTTTTGTGCAACTCCTATCAGGGGTAAGGTTTGCCGGAGTTTGTCCCGCTTCCGGGAACGGCAATGTTGTAAAGGCTGGTTGGGCTAGCAGCACATGTTTCCCTCATCTTAACTACTAGGGACAGGGCTACGAACTGGCGGTCATTCGTAGGTGTCGTGGCCATTACAACGATCGGACTAGTGTCCATTACCTGCATCTTAGCTAGGAAATCCCGGATTAACCAGAAATTACCAGGGAATTAACTAAGAGCGCTACTTTGATTAGCTACTTTACTTAGCTACTTTAACTTCTTAGGTTAAAGCAAAAGACCTGCTTTAACACAAATTTGTTCTTTATTTTTTAAGATTTTCCCAATTTCCCCTTACCCCCTGGTAGCTTACACCACTTCTAGAACTCTTGACACGGAAAGAACGCGGGAGCGTGGTAGCCCCGTGATTTCAATCCGGGTCAGAAGTTACCGCCAGAATAGGGTTTGAAGTTACCGTAAGACAGTGGAGCCTTTATGGTCGGCAGGCTATGGGTAAAAGGGTTAAGGCTATTGTTATAAGGCTCCACTGTCTAAGGTTTCGTCTCTGGCCTTTATGGTTAGTCGGCTATGGGTAAAAGGGTTAAAACTTTGCCGATTTTGGCCAGAGACGAATCCTTAGGATAGGGTCGCCTTTATAGTTTGTAGGTCATGCAAAATAGGGTTAAGTCTCTTGTAATAAGGCGACCCTATCCTTACGGAGACTTCAAACCCTATTCTAAGGTTTCGTCTCCGGGAGGAAACGCGACGCGGCAGTTTTAACTGCCGTCATGAAAACTACAATGGTGAAGTGAGTAATGGTAAACGCCTACGTGATGAAGCAATTCTAGTACCTCAGAAATGCCGACCCTCTTTGATTGCATTGCGTTAATCCTCAGGTGCGCTTTCCGTTCTCCGTAGGAGACGCGGGGCGCGTTCGGCGAATTAAATTCGCTCAAGGTGCGACCCAAGGGCGAGTAAATCGCCCTTGGGTCGCACCTTCGGGTCGCACCTCTTGTGAACGGGTAAATAATTGCAGATCTTTGACGAAACCTTAGAATAAAGAAGCCTTTATGGTTAGTCGGCTATGCATAGAAGGGTTAAATCTTTGTTATTAAGGCTTCTTTATTCTTACGGTAACTTTAAGCAGAGCGTACCGCACTGGCAAGCGTGGTAGTACCTAGAAAGCATAACCAACAAAAAAAAGTAGCGGGAACCCAAGGCTTGGACCAAGTGGAACTCAGTAGGGGCGCATTGACTACGCCTGTAAGATTCGATTACGGATTCTTAACGAATCCCCGCGTCTAATGACCGGGGATTGTCAAATTCCCCCTTTAATCGACAGATATTGACATAGCTAACTTGGTAGTGTGGTTGGGGTGGAATTCACCTTGAGCCCTTATCCTTCTTGCCATGGCTGACTTGAGGAAGGACTTCGAGTTAGAGGAACTGGGAATTTAAGGGAGCCTGTCTGATTTACCCACTATATTACGAATTGTTACTCTTAAATTGCAGTAGAGCGGATGGCTAATATGGCAATAACTATTCATAGTTATGCAGATATAGACAGATTTTTTGAGGCGCTTTCCAATGGCCGGGTTTCCCGGCCATTGGAAAGCGCGCCTTAAGAAAAACAGTTTATAACCCCGTTAACGCTAGCTTTTTGATAACTAGTAATTTAGATTAAGTTATATTAAGTTTAGTCTACCACAACCAATCCTCTTCTCAGTATCAGGTAAGGCTTAGTGGAAGTCTGTGGTAGTTCACCGTTATTATAAAACCTTAAGGAGTGGCCAATCCCCTCAATAGGCAATGGTATCGGGAGTGAATTAGGTAGAATAGATGGCTAAAGTGATCAAGTGGGCAAATGCTCTATCAACCCGTGCATCATTAGAAGCGGCAGTGGCCGAAGTGGCAGACTGCCTTGAGAAGTCTTTGCCTTCAAGAGCAGATTTGGGTCTGGTGTTCATCTCATCTGCCTATGCCAGTGAGTATCCTCGCCTCATCCCCCTGCTCCAGGAACGATTGTCTTTACCTGTGCTGATTGGTTGTGGTGGGAGTGGCATCATTGGGATGAACACCAATGGTCAGGCTGTGGAAGTTGAGGAAGGACCAGCCCTAAGCCTCAGCCTAGCCTGTTTGCCTGATGTTAGTGTCCATAGCTTTCATATCCCTGGAGACGCCTTGCCAGATTTGGATAGTCCTCCTGATGCTTGGGTGGACTTGATTGGCATTTCCCCCCAAGAGCAACCCCAGTTTATTTTATTCTCTGATCCCTTGTCATCTAAAATTAATGATTTGCTCCAAGGGTTGGATTATGCTTATCCAGGCTCAGCCAAGGTAGGAGGACAGGCTAGTGGTGGCTCTATGATGGTTAAGAATGGCTTGTTTTGCCTGAAAGACCAGACCCAACTGGCAAAGTCTCTCTACCATGAAGGAACTGTGGGGGTTGCTCTAAGCGGCAATGTTGTATTAGAAACCATTGTGGCTCAAGGCTGTCGTCCTATCGGTGAAACCTATCAGGTGGCTAAAGCAGACCAGAATATCCTGCTGGAATTGACAGCCCTCGATCAAGGCAAGATCACCAGCGGTGAGCCAGCATCCCATCCCCCATTAATGGTGTTGCGCGAGTTAATCCAAAGTATGGATGAGGCAGACCGTAAGCTGGCACAACATTCACTCTTTGTGGGAGTTGCCCGAGATGAGTTTAAACAACAGCTGGGTCAGGGAGACTTTCTGATCCGCAATCTGTTAGGTGTGGATCCGAGGATTGGTGCGATCGCTATTGCTGATCGGATTCGACCCGGTCAACGTATTCAGTTCCACCTCAGAGATGCTCAGACTTCAGAGGAAGACTTGGCACTCCTTCTTGAGGACTATCAAAAGCAAACTAACACCACTCAAGCTGCTGGTGCTTTGATGTTTTCCTGTCTGGGGCGAGGAGAAGGACTTTACGGTAAACCTAATTTTGATTCCCAACTATTCCACCGTTACATCAAGGATATTCAGCTGGCTGGCTTCTTCTGTAACGGGGAAATTGGTCCAGTAGGCAGTAGTACGTTTTTGCACGGCTTCACCTCAGTTTTTGGGATTTTCCGTGCTAAAGAGTAAGAATGAAGAATTAATTCTTAATTCTTAATTCTTCATTCTGGGGAATGAGTAACTACCTGACTACCGGCAGAGCATTAACTAGATTATTTTTCTATTATTGTTCTACTGCCTTTGACCCCCCAGCATCAAGCTGAGTTCGTAAGCGCACAGATTCAGCGTGAGATGGTAGACCTTCTGCTTCAGCAAGAGTCTCGATAGCACCAGCCACTTTATGGAGGGCTCGGTCTGAATACTGAATCAAACTGGAGTGCTTCATAAAGGTTTCCACACCTAGGGCAGAAGCATAACGAGCAGCACCTGAAGTTGGTAGGGTGTGATTGGGTCCAGCCAAGTAATCACCTACTGCTTCAGGGGTTGAGTTACCCAGGAAAATTGCCCCAGCGTGGTGGATATAGTCTAGTAAGTCCCAAGGTTGGGTAATTTCTAGTTCTAAGTGTTCTGGAGCAAACTGATCAGACAGTTGTGCTGCCGCTTCTAAAGAATCAACAACAACGATTAGACCATAGTGAGCGATCGCTTTTTCTGTCAACAGGCGTCGTGGATGGTCTTTTAGTTGCTGTTGCACTTGTCCCTGCACTTGTTTGGCTAATTGAGGATCAGTGGTCAGGAGAATCGCTGCTGCCATTGGGTCATGTTCTGCCTGAGCCAATAGATCGACAGCCACATGAACTGGATTAGCTTCCTCATCCGCAATAATTAATACCTCAGAAGGACCAGCCAGGGAGTCAATCCCTACAATACCGTAAACCAGTTTCTTGGCCAGGGTTACGTAAATGTTCCCCGGACCGCTAATCACATCCACGTTGGGAATGGTTTCGGTTCCAAAGGCTAAGGCGGCAATTGCTTGGGCACCACCTACCCGGTAAATCTCATGAATCCCGGCTTCCTGAGCAGCCACAAGCACAGCCGGATTAATGCTTTGATCAGGTCTTGGTGGGGTAACCATTACAATTTGGTCAACCTGAGCTACCTTGGCTGGGATGGCATTCATTAACACAGTACTGGGATAGGACGCCCTACCGCCAGGAACATATAGTCCAGCCTTATCTACAGGAGTGTAGCGCTTGCCTAAAACCACATCATCTTCACCAAATTGCACCCAGGATTTGGGAATTCGTTGTCGATGAAATGCCTCAATTTGTCCAGCAGCTAATTGAATCGCATCAAGTAATTCCTTGGAGACCTGTTGGTAAGCCGCATCTAGTTCCGAACCGCTGACTCGCAGTTGTTCTCGACTCAATCTCAGCTGATCAAATTCCTCAGTGTAGTGCAGGAGCGCTACGTCTCCTTTACGCTTCACTGCCTGTAAAACTTCCCTTACAGTTGCCTCTTTGTTCAGCATTTGGTCAGAAGCCGTGCGATCGCGGATACGCCGCAGTTCAGTTTGTGCCTCAGCCTGCTCAGTTATGATTCGCAGCATGGAGTCGGAGTGCCCATCACGCTAGTGTTGCTCGTCCTAGACCAGGTTTATACACTTCTCCTGATCAAAGGTGTCTATTTTTCCTGGACTTACTTTAAGAATATAGCTTAAAGACGATGATGCTTGGGTTACGCTATGGGTGTTGATACTAGTTTATTATGATATATGGTATGATGTTACTTCTGGTATCATACCACTTTCTATGGGAGGTAACTCCCAAACTAAATTAAGTTAAGTAAAGACTGCTGTGGCTAATAACAAGTCTGCCCTCAAACGCATAAAAATCGCCGAACGGAACCGAATTCGGAACAAAGCCTACAAATCAGCGGTGAAAACCCTGACGAAGAACTATTGTGCTGCCTTAGAAGAGTACGAACGCCAACCAAGTCCGGAAGCCTTGGAACAAGTCAAACGTCGAATGTCAGAAGCATACAGCAAAATTGACAAGGCTGTCAAGCGTAAGGTGCTCCATCGCAATAATGGCGCTCGGAAAAAAGCAAGTCTTGCCAAAAAGCTCAAAGCTATAGAGGCTCAACTTAACGCTACTGTGACCGAATCACCTGCTGTATGATGAGATTGCCTGACTCAGCTGACCTTAGCTAAGTGCTGCAATTAGTAATTCAGCAAAAACCGCTGTTAATTAAACTAAAAATAGATAAATAGATTAAAAACTGTATTGATGCAGTTGATTGATACCCACGTCCATATCAACTTCGATGTCTTTGAGTCGGAGTTAGAGCAATTAAGGCACCGATGGCTTGAAGCTGGTGTGGTTCGTCTAGTTCACTCTTGCGTAGAACCGTCTGAGTTTACAGGCATCCAAGCTCTAGCCGAGCGATTTCCCGAACTCTCCTTCGCGGTAGGCTTGCACCCCTTAGATACGGAAAAATGGACTTCCGAAACGGAAAATCAGATTTTGACCCTAGGGCGCTCTGATGCTAGGGTCGTAGCTATCGGAGAAACGGGTTTGGATTTCTATAAAGCAAAGAACCAACAATACCAAATAGAAGTGTTAAAAGCCCAACTAGGGATTGCCCACCAACTTGGCTTGCCAGTCATTATCCACTGCCGTGACGCTGCTGCTGCAATGAGGGGCATACTCCAAGAGTTTTGGGAAAGTACCGGGCCAATAAGAGGTGTGATGCACTGTTGGGGAGGTAATCCTCAACAGACACAGTGGTTTTTGGATTTGGGGTTTTACATTAGCTTCAGTGGCATTGTGACCTTTAAAAATGCCACTCAGGTAAAAGAATCAGCCACCATGGTACCTAGCGATCGCCTACTCATCGAAACGGATTGTCCGTTCCTGGCACCAGTACCCAAGCGAGGCAAACGAAATGAACCAGCCTATGTTCGCTATGTAGCCGAGTGCGTTGCCCGATTACGAGGGATATCTCTAGAAGAGTTGGCTGCTCAGACCACCCAAAATGCCTGTCAGCTTTTTGGTCTTAGCCTCTCAACAGCAACTGCTGCCCAAATAGGGATTGGGTAAATCTCAACCAGACCTGAAAGGGGAAAACCTGAAGGTGGGTTCTTGATAATCTCAACTCCCCTACTCTGCTATGGTTCAGTAGAAAGAGAATGATGGGTCGACTTCTAGGCTTGCTGTGAACACCTATGGTAACACCTAGAAGAGGAAATAACAGGAAATAATCCGACTCTTTGAATAGTACTTTTGGGAGAGGTTTACCGAAGTAGGGTTGACAAAAAAGAGAACAGATGCTACCAGGTTTATCCTGAATATGACTAACCAAAGGACAAGCCCTACAAAGGTTTTAGCCTCCAGCTAAGCACAAGCCATGTGTAGGACAGGGCATATCGACGGTGACAAGTGTAAAAACCACAACTAGCACCGGCAGCAAGTACTCCAAGTCCAGTATAGTCCAGTATAGTGTTTTGGTTGTTTTCCTGATCCATGCCTGAGTTTCTTTCAATCTAGTAATAGACATGGTTTAAATTCCCACGGATGGCTTTCGAGAAAAAGTGGAAGATAGAAGGCACTCTAAGCCATAGCTATGAACATCTAAAACCTAGATTAGGGTTACCTGAGGTCCGGTGGTGTTCAGCTTAAGAATTCCACGTTTACGTTATCTGTGGGACTGTCAATTCTAACAGTTGATCTAGTATCTATTTATCTAGTATCTATTAGCTCGAACCCAAGTTTTAAGGAACTGTTCAAGTACAAGTACTGCCTTGGGAAGGGAATCGAAATCGGCGCTGACTTAAAAAGAGTGAAGAACAGACCCCATGACTAATCAGACTTACACAACAGCCACCTATATGTTGCCAGACTTAGTTGAAATTCAGCGTGCTAGCTTTCGCTGGTTCTTGGAAGAGGGGCTAATTGAAGAACTCAATAGCTTCTCGCCGATTACCGACTACACTGGCAAAATGGAGCTGCACTTCTTGGGTGAAAACTACAGGCTGAAGTATCCTAAATATGATGTAGATGAAGCTAAGCGGCGAGACAGTACCTATGCCGTACAAATGTACGTTCATACTCGCCTGATTAATAAAGAAACCGGCGAGATCAAAGAACAAGAAGTATTCATCGGTGATTTGCCTCTGATGACAGACCGAGGCACATTTATCATTAACGGTGCTGAGCGAGTCATTGTTAACCAAATTGTTCGCTCTCCTGGGGTTTACTACAAGTCTGAAACTGATAAAAACGGACGTCGTACCTACTCAGCCTCCTTGATTCCCAACCGGGGGGCTTGGTTGAAGTTTGAAACCGATAAAAATAACTTAGTTTGGGTGCGAATCGACAAAACCCGTAAACTGTCTGCACAGGTGCTTTTAAAAGCCTTGGGGCTTGGTGATAGTGAAATTATTGATGCTATGCGCCACCCAGACTACTATCAAAAAACCCTTGACAAAGAAGGGAACCCCAGTGAAGAAGAAGCCCTGCTGGAGCTCTACCGCAAGCTGCGTCCTGGGGAACCTCCCACTGTTAGTGGTGGTCAGCAGTTATTGGAATCCCGTTTCTTTGACCAGAAGCGTTATGACCTAGGTCGGGTCGGTCGCTACAAAATCAATAAAAAACTACGGCTGAATATTCCTGACACGGTAAGGGTATTGACCCCCCAAGACATACTCGGGGCAATTGATTACCTAATCAACCTGGAATTTGACATTGGTAGCACAGATGATATTGACCACCTAGGAAATCGCCGAGTTCGCTCTGTTGGTGAACTACTGCAAAACCAAGTGCGGGTGGGACTAAATCGCCTAGAGCGGATTATTCGGGAACGGATGACCGTTTCAGAATCCGATACCCTTACCCCAGCCTCATTGGTAAACCCCAAACCCCTAGTAGCAGCGATTAAGGAATTTTTTGGGTCCTCTCAGCTTTCCCAGTTTATGGATCAGACCAATCCATTAGCTGAATTGACCCATAAACGGCGTCTGTCTGCCCTAGGTCCTGGGGGGTTAACTCGCGAACGGGCAGGTTTTGCAGTGCGGGATATTCATCCATCTCACTATGGCAGAATTTGCCCCATTGAAACTCCAGAAGGTCCCAACGCAGGTCTGATTGGCTCCTTGGCAACCCACGCTCGGGTGAATAATTATGGTTTTATTGAAACTCCTTCTTACCCAGTAGAAAATGGGCGAGTCCTAAAAGACCGACCGCCCTTGTACATGACTGCAGATGAAGAAGATGACCTGAGGGTAGCACCAGGAGATATTGCCTTAGATCAGGAAGGTTACATCCTGGGAGAGTCTGTACCAGTCCGATATCGACAAGAATTCACCACCACCACCCCTGACCAAGTGGACTATGTGGCGGTATCACCAGTGCAAATTATCTCTGTTGCCACCTCTCTAATTCCCTTCTTAGAACATGATGATGCCAACCGAGCTCTGATGGGCTCAAATATGCAGCGGCAAGCTGTGCCATTGCTTCGACCTGAGCGCCCCTTAGTGGGAACAGGATTGGAAGCCCAGGCGGCTCGGGACTCAGGTATGGTCGTGGTGGCTGCCAGTGATGGTGAGGTGGTGTATGTCGATGCCAACACAATTCGGTTACAGCCTTATCCAACCACCACAGATACGCCAGCCCTGCCAGGGGAAAAGGGCAATGAGAATGAGTTAGAATTTCCTAGCCCTGTTCAACCAAAAGAAACCCCAGCAATTATTGAATACTCCCTCCAAAAGTATCAGCGCTCTAACCAAGATACCTGCTTAAATCAACGACCCTTGGTGTATGTAGGAGATGAAGTTGTGGGGGGTCAGGTACTGGCAGATGGCTCGGCTACAGAAGGGGGTGAAATCGCCCTCGGACAAAATATTCTAGTCGCTTATATGCCTTGGGAAGGCTATAACTACGAAGATGCCATCCTGGTTAGTGAACGGCTAGTTTACGATGATGTCTACACAAGTATTCACGTTGAAAAGTATGAAATAGAAGCGCGACAGACTAAACTAGGTCCGGAAGAAATAACCCGAGAAATTCCCAATGTGGGGGAAGATGCCCTGCGTCAGTTAGATGAAACCGGGATCATTCGGATTGGAGCCTGGGTAGAAGCTGGGGATATCTTGGTGGGGAAAGTTACTCCCAAGGGGGAATCAGACCAGCCACCAGAAGAAAAACTGTTGCGAGCTATATTTGGGGAAAAAGCTAGGGATGTACGGGACAATTCTCTGCGAGTCCCCAATGGTGAAAAAGGGCGTGTGGTAGATGTGCGGGTATTTACCAGAGAGCAAGGGGATGAACTGCCACCGGGAGCCAACATGGTAGTGCGTGTATATGTGGCTCAGAAGCGTAAAATCCAGGTTGGTGACAAAATGGCAGGTCGTCACGGCAATAAGGGAATTATTTCCCGGATTTTGCCCATCGAAGATATGCCCTACCTGCCCGATGGTACACCTGTAGATATTGTACTAAACCCCCTGGGAGTACCCAGTCGCATGAATGTGGGTCAGGTATTTGAATGTCTATTAGGATGGGCTGGGGAACACCTGAATGTCAGATTTAAGCTTACTCCCTTCGACGAAATGTACGGTGCAGAAGCATCCCGCCTCACTGTCCATAACAAGCTTAAAGAAGCCAGTGAGCAACCTGATAAAGAGTGGGTATTTAATCCGGAGCATGCCGGAAAAATTACTGTCTACGATGGTCGCACCGGAGAAGCCTTTGACCAACCAGTCACAGTGGGGCAAGCCTATATGCTCAAGCTAGTCCACTTGGTAGATGATAAAATTCATGCTCGCTCCACCGGACCGTACTCCCTAGTCACCCAGCAACCCTTGGGGGGTAAAGCCCAACAAGGTGGTCAGCGGTTTGGGGAAATGGAAGTCTGGGCATTAGAAGCATTTGGAGCATCTTACACCCTCCAAGAATTGCTCACTGTTAAATCAGACGATATGCAAGGCCGCAACGAAGCTCTCAATGCGATTGTGAAAGGAAAAGCCATTCCCCGACCTGGTACTCCCGAATCCTTTAAGGTACTGATGCGAGAACTCCAATCCTTAGGACTCGACATAGCTGTTCACAAAGTCGAAACCACAGAAGACGGTAGTAGTAATGATATGGAAGTGGATTTAATGACCGATTCAGAACGCCATCGAACACCACGCTCACCAACCTATGAATCCCTAAACCAGGAAGAGTTGGTGGAAGAAGAGCAACCCTAAAAGGTTGCTCTATATGAGTGTCTGTGAATAGGGAAATGACAAAATTATGAGAAGCCAAATAGAACAGCGGTTTGACTACGTAAAAATTGGTATTGCCTCTCCTGAGAGAATTCGTCAATGGGGAGAAAGGACTCTTCCCAACGGTCAAATGGTCGGTGAAGTGACTAAGCCAGAAACCATTAACTATCGCACCCTCAAACCGGAGATGGATGGGCTGTTCTGTGAGCGGATCTTTGGTCCAGCTAAAGACTGGGAATGCCATTGTGGTAAGTACAAGCGGGTGCGCCACCGAGGTATTGTCTGTGAACGCTGTGGTGTAGAAGTGACCGAGTCCCGGGTAAGGCGTCACCGTATGGGATACATTAAACTAGCCGCACCCGTGGCTCACGTCTGGTATCTCAAAGGGATTCCTAGCTACCTCAGTATTTTGCTTGATATGCCCCTGCGGGATGTAGAACAGATTGTCTACTTCAACGCCTACGTAGTACTAAACCCAGGTAATGCGGAAAACCTCAGCTATAAACAGCTGCTCACCGAAGACCAATGGCTGGAAATTGAGGAGCAGCTCTATAGCGAAGACTCAGACCTATCTGGGGTAGACGTGGGGATTGGGGCTGAGGCTCTGCAACGACTCCTACAGGATTTGGATTTAGACGCGATCGCAGAAAAGCTGCGAGAAGAAATTGCGGCTTCTAAAGGTCAAAAGCGAGCTAAGCTCATCAAACGGTTGCGAGTGATTGACAACTTTATTGGCACCGGGGCTCAGCCAGATTGGATGGTGCTGAGTGTCATCCCTGTCATTCCCCCCGACCTGCGACCGATGGTGCAACTGGATGGGGGTCGCTTTGCTACCTCTGACTTGAATGACCTCTATCGACGAGTCATCAACCGCAACAATCGACTAGCCCGGTTGCAGGAAATTCTGGCACCGGAAATCATTGTCCGCAATGAAAAGCGGATGCTTCAGGAAGCTGTGGATGCCCTGATTGACAATGGCAGGCGAGGACGGACAGTCGTAGGGGCAAACAATCGACCCCTGAAGTCCCTCTCTGACATTATCGAAGGTAAACAGGGTCGCTTCCGGCAAAACCTGCTAGGAAAACGGGTGGATTACTCTGGAAGGTCAGTGATTGTAGTCGGTCCAAACCTGCATATCCACCAGTGTGGTTTGCCCAGAGAGATGGCGATTGAGCTGTTTCAACCTTTTGTGATTCACCGCCTGATTCGTCAGGGTTTGGTGAATAACATCAAAGCAGCTAAAAAATTGATTCAACGGGGAGATCCCACTGTGTGGGACGTACTCGAAGAAGTGATTGCAGGTCACCCGGTGATGCTAAACCGAGCCCCAACTCTACACCGACTAGGAATTCAAGCCTTTGAACCCATTTTGGTAGAAGGTCGTGCCATTCAACTGCACCCCTTAGTCTGTCCAGCCTTTAATGCGGACTTTGATGGCGACCAGATGGCAGTACATGTGCCCCTATCCCTAGAATCCCAATCAGAGGCTAGGTTGTTAATGCTGGCATCGAACAATATTCTGTCACCAGCAACAGGTCGCCCGATTATAGCACCAAGTCAAGATATGGTCTTGGGATGCTATTATCTAACCGCAAAAAATCCAAATGCCACCAAGGGAGCAGGTCGTTACTTTGCTAACCTCGAGGATGCAATCAAAGCCTACGAACAAAAGCAAGTACACCTCCATGCCTATATTTGGGTCCGCTATGACGGCATAGTTGACACAGACGAACAAGACACGGAGATGATTTCTGAAGAATCTTCACCCGATGGTATGGTGACCAAACTCTACAAAAACCGGCGAGTCAGGGAAACAGCCGATGGTGAACTTATTTCCCAGTACATCCGCACCACCGCAGGTCGGATCATCTACAACAAAACTATTCAAGAAGCCCTATGGGGCTAGGTAAAAGGTAAGCATTTAGAATTGAGAATGCGCGAATTGAGAATTAGGAAATTCAAGAGAATGTAGAATGTAGAATGTAGGATTTTAAAGAATTAATTCTTAATTCTTAATTCTTAATTCTTAATTCTTAATTCTTAATTCTTAATTCTTAATTATTGATTCTTAATTCTTAATTATTAATTCTTAATTCTTAATTATTCATCCCCTTCAAAAGCATCATGGCAGATAAAAAAGCTAAAAAAGACTTGATTTTTTATAACCGGATTGTTGATAAAGGCCGGTTAAAAAAGCTGATCTCTTGGGCGTATACCAAATACGGAAGTGCCCGGACAGCCCAAATGGCCGATAAACTCAAAGATCTGGGGTTTCGCTATGCTACCCAGGCGGGGGTTTCTATCAGTGTAGATGACCTGCAAGTGCCACCAGCTAAACGCCAGATGTTAGATGAGGCGGAAGCTATGATTCGTGCCACAGAAGGCCGGTTCACTAGGGGTGAAATTACTGAAGTTGAAAGGTTTCAAAAAGTTATCGATACCTGGAACGGCACCTCTGAGGCTCTCAAAGATGAGGTCGTCCGTAACTTCAAAGACACAAACCCCCTAAATTCAGTGTACATGATGGCTTTTTCCGGAGCACGGGGTAACTTGTCTCAGGTGCGGCAATTGGTAGGTATGCGGGGTCTGATGGCTAATCCCCAAGGTGAAATTATTGACCTACCGATTAAGACTAACTTCCGGGAAGGATTAACGGTAACAGAATACATTATCTCATCCTACGGAGCCCGCAAAGGCTTGGTGGATACTGCCCTGAGAACGGCTGACTCTGGTTACCTCACCCGTCGTCTGGTGGATGTTTCCCAGGACGTGATTGTACGAGACCTTGATTGTGGCACCAGTCGGGGCATCAAAATCGCAGCCATGACTGACGGCGATCGCATTTTAATTTCCCTAGCGGATAAGCTCTTAGGTCGAATTGTAGCAGAGGAATTGGTTCATCCAAAAACCGGGAAAGTAATTGCTAAACAAAACCAAGATGTATCTGATCAACTAGCCAAAGAGATTGAATCGTCTGGTATTAAAGAGGTAATGGTGCGATCGCCTCTAACCTGTGAAGCCCAGCGGTCAGTTTGCCAGAGATGCTATGGTTGGAGCTTAGCTCATGGGCACATGGTGGATTTGGGCGAAGCGGTGGGGATTATTGCTGCCCAGTCTATTGGGGAACCAGGAACTCAGTTGACTATGCGGACCTTCCACACAGGGGGTGTGTTTACCGGGGAAGTGGCACGCCAGCTCTCTGCTCCCGTTAAGGGTGTAGTAAACTTTGGCAAAAGCCTACGTACCCGCCAAGTTAGGACTCGCCACGGTGACGAGCGTCAACAAGTGGAACTAGCTGGGGATCTGATTTTGGCACCAACTAATGGCTCTGCCAAAACCTTTCCTTTAACAGCGGGCTCCTTGGTCTTAGTCAGTGATGGGCAAACAGTCAGCAAGGGTGATCTGTTAGCAGAAGTAGCCCTGAGTAAAAGCCGTCCTTCCACAGAAAAAGCGGCTAAGGATGTGGCATCGGACTTAGCCGGGGAAGTGCTATTTGCCGACTTAGTCCCTGAGGAAAAAACAGATCGACAGGGTAATACTACTCGGATTGCCCAACGCAGCGGTTTGCTCTGGATTTTATCTGGGGACGTCTATAACCTACCCCCTGGTGCCGAACCGGTGGTGAAAAATGGGGATACTGTAGAGATTGGCACAGTACTGGCGGAAACCAAATTAGTCACACTCAATGGTGGTGTGGTGCGACTGACCCCAGGCAAAAGAGAAATTGACATTATCACAGCTTCCGTCCGCTTGGATCAATCACAGGTGAGAATGGAAAGCACGGGGGGTCGGGAACAATATGTGATTCACACTGCCAATAATCAGCACTTTTCCCTGAAGGCAACCCCTGGCACAAAGGTACTCAACCACCAGGTGGTGGCGGAACTGATTGATGACCAATACTACACTAAAACCGGTGGCATTATTAAATATGCTGGTGTAGAGGTGGCTAAACGGGGTAAAGCCAAGCAAGGTTACGAAGTTACCAAAGGCGGTACCTTACTCTGGATTCCGGAAGAATGCCATGAGGTCAACAAAGATATTTCCCTGCTGCTTGTGGAAGACGGTCAATATGTGGAAGCAGGCACAGAAGTGGTTAAGGATATCTTCTGTCAATCGTCAGGTGTAGTGGAAGTTGTCCAAAAAAATGATATCCTCCGGGAAATTGTGGTTAAGCCTGGGGAATTTCATCTGGTGGAGAACCTACCAGAGACCATGACTAGTGAGGGTCACCTGATCTATCCCGGCTCGGAAGATTTGCCAGGGATAACGGTAGAAAACCTGTGTTATGGAGAAGCAGTTGACACACCTGATGGTATGGGACTGCTGCTGCGGCCAGTGACTGAGTTTGCTGTACCAGATGAACCAGCGGTTCCCTCTCAGGCGTCCATTAATACCCAAGACAATTCCAACCAAGGGACCCAAGGAACCCAGATTCAATTGCGAGCCATCCAACGCATTCCCTATAAAGATGGAGAACGGGTCAAGTCTGTGGATGGGGTGGAATTACTCCGCACCCAGTTGGTATTGGAAATGAGCAACCCCGATGCTGGCAGTGACCATTCTAGTTCATCCCAGCTGAGTGCTGATATTGAGTTAGTCAGTACTGAGGATGAAGCCTCTGAGGATATGCGATTACAACTGGTGATCCTGGAGTCGTTGGTGGTTCGCCGGGATACCAATGCAGATCCGTTAGGGGGTAATACCAAAACCCGGATTTTAGTAAATTATGGGGACGAAATTCCTCCAGGTGCGGTAGTTGCTCGAACAGAAATTCAGTGCAAGGAAGCTGGTGAAATCCGGGGAATTCAAGAAGGATTAGAAGCCATTCGCCGAGTGCTGGTGGTCAGGGATGCTGACCGAGTCACAATCCCCATTACGTCTCCTGCCACAGTCAAAGTAGGGGATTTGGTCGTTGGTACCAACACCTTAGCGGAAGGGACACCCGCTGGAGAATCAGGTCAGGTGGTTCAGGTGACGGATGATTCTGTTATCCTGCGACTGGCTCGTCCATACCGAGTTTCTGCGGGGGCAATTTTGCAAATTGACAAGGCAGATTTGGTGCAGCGGGGTGATAACCTGGTACTACTGGTGTTTGAACGGGCTAAGACAGGGGATATTATCCAAGGTTTGCCCAGGATTGAAGAACTACTAGAAGCTCGCAAACCCAAAGAAGCCTGTATATTGGCCAGACGTCCTGGAGAAGCCCAGGTGATTTATGAAGAAGGCGAAACCGTTGATATCAAGGTAATTGAGTCAGACGGAGTCGTGACCGATTACCCGATTTCGCCTGGGCAAAATGCTATTGTTTCCGATGGTCAGCAAGTCGGTACCGCTGAACCCATCACCGATGGCCCAGCCAATCCCCATGAAATTTTAGAGATTTTCTTCAACTACTGTCTCGAAAAAAGAGGTGTCTACGAAGCTGCTTTAAAGGGATTGCAACAAGCACAAGCATTTTTGGTAAATGAAGTACAGTCGGTGTATCAGTCTCAAGGAATTGATATTGCTGATAAGCATATTGAGGTGATTGTTCGTCAGATGACCTCTAAAGTGAGGGTAGACGATGGTGGTGATACCACTATGCTACCAGGAGAACTCGTGGAGTTGCGGCAGATTGAGACAGTGAATGACGCCATGGCCATCACTGGTGGTGCGCCAGCTCAATATACACCGGTACTACTGGGAATTACCAAAGCATCCCTTAATACCGATTCATTTATCTCTGCTGCCAGCTTCCAAGAAACTACTCGTGTGCTGACAGAAGCAGCGATCGAAGGGAAATCTGACTGGCTCAGAGGTCTGAAAGAGAATGTCATCATTGGGCGTCTGATTCCCGCAGGAACTGGTTTCAATTCTTACCAAGAGCCCACTCTTGGTAATCCAGAACCGGAATTCGACCATGGGAGTAGCATGGTCTATGGCTATGGTGAACCCGCCGATAGTACTGAATTACAGCAAGGCAACCTGCTTGATGATAACACAGCCCGTGTTTACAGCTTAGATGAGGAGAGTGATTTGGCTACTGATCCTAGCAACTTAGACCTCTTGAATGGAAATTATTAACCATAAGCTTGAACTCTACCCCGGATAAATCTTGGGAAAAACAAGGGCGTCTGATCATCAGCTTTTTAAAAGCTTTTGATCAGACGCCCTTACGGTATTATTTAGTATGATTCATTCCTATCACCAGACTTCAACCTAGCTGTATGCTTAGGTCTGGATGCAGGCGCTGATCGGGTTTACACGGGGATTATAAGGTGCGGACGCCACCCTGGGCACATAGCCCCCAATGATTTATAATACACCGGTGCTGGACTAACGTAGTTTCATCTTAAAATAAGAAGAAGGGGTTATAAACATGACAACTGTCAGCAAAAGTGAAAAACTCAAGGAAATACAGGAAGCCTATAAAAAAAGTAATAATTCGATGGCTTATGAGTTGTGTAGAGTATTTGAACAGGTCTGGCAAGTTGCTCCAGATGAATCAGCCTTAGCAATCGCCAATAAGATTATGTCAAAAGATATATCTTATTTTATGTTTGTCTTTGATTTGGACACGGAGGAAGATTATAGCGAAAAGCTCAAACAGGCTAGCAAGGAATCATATGGAAGTCGTAGAGAATGGCGTCAAAAATTAGAAGACTTAGAAGGGAAAAAACAGCTGGAAGCAGAAGAAGAGGAAGTTAAGGAAAATTTGTTAAATTTACTGAGTGATTCTAGCGCTGATACTGATAGCAAGATCAGAGAAAATTTATTAGAGATAGTAAAAGCTTGTCTTTGATGAAACCAGACCATTACCCGGATCTCTACTACCATCACTGTTGCTTCAATGCTCCCTTGCTAGAGGTTACAGGTAAATCAAAGCGTCTCTCGCTCACATAACCCTTGATCAGCTCAGTTATTGACAAAAGTGGGGTATTGAGTTAACCAGACAATTGGTGAAAACGCGATTGACCTACGGTCACGCTACGCGAACGCATTCGCACCGCATCCCCTGTCCCACTTAGCTTGATGTAGGGTGGGCAGTGAAGCAAACCGATTCACCAAGCTGGCCATAGCCTTGGGTTTGCACTGCTGCCCACCAACGGATTAATCACAATGCTCCATGATCTCAGTTTAACGGAGAGGAAGAACAGGGCAAAGACAAGCCAGATCAAGGAGATTTTAACTAGTCAGTTATTTCCGAGACGGTGTACTAGTCGTTATACAAACTTTAGATCCAGTGTTCAGTCTGTAAGGGTTTACAAGTTTTATCTCAAGGAAGGCAAGCAAATGGCGCAGGGTGCGTTTATCCAGAAGATGAACTTTTCAAAGAAGCAGTAAAGCTCTGGGATTTAGACAATTTATATATAGATATAGGCGAACAAAAACAGAGGGAAACCCATAATAAAACCACACTTACACCAGTAGAAAAAGTGTGCTTGAGAGGATTGCTTTGTGGCTACTCCCCAAAAAAAATAGCTGAGACTCTCCATCGGAGCTCTAACTCAATCGCTGTTGCCTTGACTAGGGGATTGTATCGATATGTCGAAGCACTAACTAATCGAGAATTAAATAGCCTCACTAACTGGAAAGACGTCTCTAAGTGGCTAGAAGTTGCAGGATACAAAATGCCTCAGTACCACCACGATTGGGGGGAAGCACCAGAAATTTCTGCTTTCTATGGACGCACTAATCAACTCAATCAACTGCAGCAATGGATTAGTAAAAAGCAATACTCACTAGTAGGGATTATCGGTATAGGAGGGATTGGTAAAACCACTCTTGCTGTCAAACTTGCAAACAACCTTCAAGGGGAATTTGAGTATATTATTTGGCGTAATCTGCGCCATGATCCACCCCTGAAACAACTGCTAGTAGAGCTGCTTCTATTCTTATCTCACCAGCAATCATTCAATTTACCAGAAGACATCAACGCTCTTATTTCTAGCTTGATCAAATGTTTACAAGAGCATCGGTGTCTGATCGTACTGGATGACGCAGAGCAGATTCTAAGTCCTGGCGCTATAGCTGGATATTATCAAGCCAACTATGAGGATTATGGTCAGCTATTTAGACGAGTAGCACAGGAAAAACACCAAAGTGCTTTGCTGCTGATCAGTTGGGAAAAATTTCTACAACTAGAGTTACTGGAGCAAAAAAATAACACTACTGCTTCATTAACCCTGAAGGGGTTACCTACAGAAGAAGCTGAGAAAATCTTAGTAGATAACGGGTTATTTGGAAATACAGAAGAATGGGAAACCTTGATTACCCGTTATCGAGGCAATCCCTTAGCATTAAATCTAGTAGCGACAACAATTGAAAAATATTTTAATGGCAGTGTATCGAAATTTTTAAGCTTGAATGAGGTATTTGTTCCTGAGCCAATCAGGTTAATTTTAATTGCACAGTTGAATCGCTTAGATAAGTCAGAAAGAGAAGTGATCAGGTATCTAGGGATAAGTACCAAACCCGTACCCGTTTCCCGGGAACAATTGCGCCAGGATATTACCATTAGCTCGGATTCAGAACTAATCAATGTTTTACAATCCCTCCAGAGGCGTTCACTCATTGAGACATTCACAGACATTAGTCAAACTTTTTTCACCCTATACCCTGTAGTTAGTTCGGTGATTCTTAGTATTAGTTAAAAGGAGAAAAGATAACAGGGAACAGGGAGGAGTGTGGGAAGTTTGGGAAGTTTGGGTAGGGTGGGGAGAGAAAAAGGTATATTTACCCTATTCCCTATTCCCTGTTCCCTGTTCCCTGTTCCCTGGGCATAGCGCTATAACAATTGACCTGAAATTTACTTACTTAAAAACTAAGTCATTAACGGGAGAGGATTTCTGCAATGGCGAAATGCCAGCCAAATCCAAAATCTGGGGAATCAAGTCTTCTCGCCGGACTGCCATCATATGAACACCCTGGCACAGTTGCCGTGCGAGCTTAACTTGCTCAGCGGCAATTTTTATCCCTTCTTGTAACTGATTATCTGCTGCTGCTAGCCGATCAATAATTTCCTCAGGGATATCAACCCCTGGAACGTTTTTATTAATAAACTTAGCATTTTTAGCGGATTTGAGCAAAAATATCCCTGCTAAAATCGGCTTATTACTACCAGCAGCAATCTGATTCATAAACTTCTCTAGCCGATCAAAATCACAAATGAGCTGGCTTTGGAAAAACTGTGCTCCGGCCTCCAGTTTCCGTTCAAACCGACGCTGTAAGCCTGACCAACTCTTTAGCTGGGGGTCTACCGCTGCACCAGTAAATAAATCAGTTCCTTGATCAGTAAGGGGCTTATCATTGAAATCAACCCCTTGATTTAGCTTAGTAATTAGTTGCAATAGGCGTACTGATTCTAAGTCAAATACACTTTTAGCATCAGGATGATCACCTGCTTTGACTGGATCACCGGTTAGGGCGAGAATATTACCGATACCTAAAGCATTAATACCCATCAAGTCAGCTTGCAAGGCAATGCGGTTGCGATCGCGACAAGCTACCTGACAAATTGGTTCAATGCCCTGCTGGTGTAAAATCACCGAGGCTGCCCAAGACGACATCCGCATGACTGCCCTAGAGCCATCAGTAATATTGATAGCATGGACTCTATCTTTGAGGGTTTGAGCCATTTTGACCATGTGATCTGGGTTACCCCCCTTGGGGGGTGCCACTTCTGCAGTAATCAAAAATTCACCGGACTCAACGGCAGTGCGAAACGAGTTATTAGTAGGGTTAGTCATTGGTTATAGTATTTACTTATCAGAGTCGGAGAGTTTGAGAGGGAAAAGAATACCCCGTCCTCTTAGGTCGGGGATGAATTTTACCTCTCAAATAGTGTTAATATAAAAAGTAAGGGTCTCAAAAAAAACTGGGTATTGACCCTACTCAGCTACCCTCGGTGCGTTCGCGTAGCGTGGCCATAGGCCAGGGAAAGTTACGCCCAGGTCGATAACAACCAACGGTGGTTGTGCAAAGGATACCCCATTCCTGCGACGGATGGGGAGGTTCAACTCCAGGAATTAGGTTACAGCAATGAACCCTAATGCAGTTTTCACCCTGGACAAGGTCTGGTTTGCGATCGCTTCTGCTTTTTGTCGCCCCTCTCGCAACACCGACTCAAGATAGCCCTGCTCTGACCTCACATCGTGATACTTCTGTTGAATCGGCTTGAGCGCTTCAATGGTTACTTCTGTGAGTAAGGGCTTGAATTTGCCCCAACCCATATCCTGACATTCTGTCGCCACCTCTTCCTTTGTTTTCCCAGAAAGCAGGGTATACAAAGTTAGTAGATTCTCACATTCCGGGCGTTCTGGATCATCAAACCATAAGCCTTTAATCGGGTCAGTTTTACAGCGCTTGATTTTCTTTTGGATCTCCTCAGGGGAGTCAAGCACGTTAATCCTGCTCAACTCGGATGGATCAGACTTAGACATTTTGCGCCTGCCATCAGTGAGACTCATCACACGAGCACCAGTTTTTCGGATCATAGGCTCTGGCAACTTTAGCACAAGTTTCTCCTGACTGCCAAACTTGTCATTAACTCGGATAGCGATATTACGAGTCAGTTCGATGTGTTGCTTTTGGTCTTCTCCCACTGGAACTTGATCGGCATCATAAAGTAAAATATCCGCTGCCATCAATACCGGGTAGTCCAGTAAGCCAGTACTGACATTTTCCCCTTGTTTAACCGCTTTTTCCTTGAACTGGATCATTCGCTCTAGCCAGTTAAGAGGGGTAATGCAGTTGAGCAGCCAAGCTAGTTCACTGTGGGCAGGGATATGGGATTGTACGAAGATAGTAGAGCATTCTAAATCAATCCCGCAGGCTAAGTAGAGGGCAGCAATGCTTAAGGTATCTTCTGCTAGAGTTACTGGGTTATGGGGTACAGTAATAGCGTGTAAATCAACTACACAAAATAGATTATCATACTGACTTTGACCTTCGACCCAGTTGCGGATAGCTCCAAGATAGTTACCCAGGTGAAGATTGCCAGTTGGTTGAACTCCAGATAGAACGCGCTGTTTACCCATGTATGATCTAGTGATTGCTTAAATCGGTTTGCCGAAACGGTATCAGTGTAATCCCATTTTCCCACTGCTTAGGCTAAATTTGGATTATTTTCGCCATTGCTAGGTCGTTAACCCAGGCATCAGTTAAAATTTTCTGCCATTTAGGGCAGTTTGGATGAGAAGATAGTGGGGTAAGGATTCTTAATATTTTCTTAATTGGACTTATAGCATGGCAGAAATTCAGTTCTCTAGAGGTATCAAAGAAGAAGTTGTGCCCGACGTACGTTTGACTCGCTCCACAACTGGTCAGACTGGCAGTGCAACCTTTATTTTTACCAAGCCTAAAGTATACGATAAAGATTCTAAGGATGAGATCACCGGAATGTACATGATTGATGAGGAAGGTGAGATTTCTACCAGTAAGGTTAATGGCAAATTTGTTAATGGTGAACCAATGGCTATAGAAGCAACTTACATAATGAAATCTCCAGAAGAGTGGGATCGTTTCATGCGTTTTATGGAACGGTATAGTGAAGAAAATGGCTTAGGATTTACTAAATCCTAACAGTATTAAGCTAAGTCTTCAGTGCTGGGTATTAATGTCTGGCCAACCGTCAACCCTCAAAAACGCTTAAGCATATGCGCTACGCGCACGCTAAGCGAACAGCCGTCAGCCGTTGGCCTTTGGCTGATAGCTGATAGCTGATAGCTGATAGCTTACTAACAAGCTGAGTACTCAGCACTATACCCAAGTTAGATATCGCTGATTTCCTTAGTAATCACATTAATGGGAGGAGAGCAATATACGCAAAGCTCATTAGCGATCGCTACCGCTTCTTCAGGGGTTTTATCTAAGTACATTGCGGTCAGAGCATAATCTTGTCCAGCACCAATGGCACCAAATTCATTAATTTTATCAACAAGATAGCCATCACTGATACAAAAAATATCCTGTTCTACTGCTAACAAATATTCGTTTCTGCGACCAAAGGTATCGTCTTTATCCTTTGCCCAACTATAAAATTCCACAATAAAATCGAGAACAGCCTCAACGGTAGGAGCTGCTGGAGAATGGTTTCTGGCAAATATTTGCATGAAACTCAATTCCATGGTATAACCCACGCCGCCAATAATCATGTTATTGATTTCAAATAGCTTGCCCCACTCATCCCCAGTTACCCGGTGAGTTTGCTTGAGGTATCCTGACAGCCGAATGCTATCGGAGGCAAAAACTAGTTGATCAGGGTATTTTCTGGCAGCGACAACGCTCATAAGTTGCTCCTAATGGTTTTAGTCGATGATTACGGTGAAACAGGCACCGATATAGCAGTCATTAACAAACTAGTTTAGCCTTATCCATCGCAACCAGTTCCTCTAGGGTGGGCAGTGCCTGGGGTGACCGGGTGTGGGGTGACCGGGTGTGGGGTGACCGGGTGAGGTGTGGGGTAGGGTGTTCACTTTGTGCGATGGCCATAGCTTAAACTTCATGCACTTTTTGTCTGATAGTATCAGACAGTGTATCTCTTGCATGATATCCATTCTGGGCTCAGGCCCATAATAAACAGCCTAGGCAGTGCCTACTAATATCAAGTCTGGTTGAATACCCATAATTAAGGAGAGGGTGGGGACGGTGGGAGGTGTGGGGAGATGGGGAGATGGGGAGATAGGGGAGATAGGGGAGATTTTTATTAAGGGTAATTATCCTGACATGATCTAACGCCCTGTGGCCAGCTGATCTGATCTCGGTGCATCTCAATGCAGGGCGGTCTTGGGGGAAACCCCCACTCGCGCTTTGCATCAAAACGGGAGTAGGAAACAGGAAAAAAATCCTGTGTACCTGATTAAGATCAGAACCGCTATCAGAAACACATTTTGAAACCCAAACCCCAGGAAGGATTAGCTGAGGAGAATAGTGTTGGAATCGGGAAGAAGTAGTTTTCGAGACTTCTTCCCGACTCCCGACTCCCGATTCCCGACTCCCGATTCCCGACTCCCGATTCCCGACTCCCGATTCCCGACTCCCGATTCCCGACTCCAAATTCTAAATTCTAAATTCTAAATTCTAAATTCTAAATTCTAAATTCTAAATTCTAAATTCTAACTTCCCGACTCCCGATTCCCCTAGACAAGATTTCCAAGACCAGCGATTAAGCCACGACAGACACCAGTGAGAAAATCTAAATCTAGGGTATCAATGCGATCGCTTGGTTGATGGTAATGGGGATTGCGCAGAAATGCTGTATCGGTTACCATCAAAGCTCGATAACCTTGGTCCCAAAATGGAGCGTGATCACTGAGCCTGGTCTCACGAACGATTATCCCTCGTGATGGTATTGGTAAGCACTGACAAGGGATCCCCACTTGGCGGATACGGCGAGCTAAATGCCTCAAGTCAAGGATTGTTGGCAAGTTTCCCACTAAGGTAATGAAGTCCCCCTGATTGGGGTAAAAATATTTTAGTCCTGGTGGGTAGGTTTGGGAATTGGGAGTGCGATCGCAATACCCTAACATTTCCAAAGACAGCATTAACCGCAAGGGTTGCTGTTGTTCTTTTAAATAGGCAGCATAGGCAGCACTTCCGAGCAATCCATACTCTTCCATATCAAATGCTACCAGTCGGACTGGGTGTTTAGGCCCAGTAGTGGCAAAGGCTCTAGCTAATTCCAATAGCACCGCTACGCCGGTACCATTATCATCTGCTCCTGGGCTTCCAGGTACCGCATCATAGTGAGAGCCAATTAAAATCGGAGCAAACTGTTGCGGTCTCGCCTCTTTTCCCGGTAGATTCAGAATCAGATTATGATGGGTTTTGCCCGACACCTGAAACTTGTGAATTTCAACGCTTCCCCACTGTTCTAATTCCTGGCGGATGTACTCCTGGACATAGAAATGTCCCGCAGATGCCATATACGGATCGCGATCGCGTACTATCTGGCTGAGGTGGGTGATTAGACGTTCTTTTAGATCCAAGGCAGTGTAATCAGGCAGAAGATTATCATCTAATCTTACCATCTCGGGATTTGGTCCCAAGTAAGCATTCAGCGGTCAGCGGTCAGCCGTCAGCCGTCAGCGGTCAGTGGTCAGTGGTCAGCGGTCAGCGGTCAGTGGTCAGTGGTCAGCGGTCAGCGGTCAGCGGTCAGTGGTCAGTGGTCAGTGGTCAGTGGTCAGCTAACGTAACTCAGATTAAACTAATGCTTACCTGTTGTCTTGATGCAGTCGCTCATGGGGGAAACCACGGCAGTCGCTCATGGGGGGAACCCCCAAGACCGCGCTGCCTCCCCAAGACCGCGCTGCATCGCTTATTCAAAAGCTTATAGCTGATTGCTGATTGCTGATTGCTTATAGCTGATTGCTGATTGCTGATTGCTTATAGCTGATTGCTGATTGCTGATTGCTGATTGCTGATTGCTGATTGCTGATTGCTTACGGTCCCAACAGCACCCCTACACCAGTAGCATAATTATGTCCTCAGGTGATTTCCGGGTACCTGATTATAGTCAAAATCTCTGATTATGGGATATAATTAGATGAAACTATTCCGATATTTTTTCTCGTGTCCAGGTAGATTCAGCATTACATGGTGATGGGTTTTACCCAACACTTGATTCTCCTGGATTTCGAGACTTTCTAATTTTTTTAATTCTGAGCAGATGGACTGCGACCCAAAGAAATGCCCCCCATCTCCCATATAAAAAGTAAAGGAGTAAGGTTTCAAGGGTAATGTTTTTTGATAACTAATTATCCGGACATGATATCAAACAGCTTTTAGGAGATGCACCCTGACCACAAGGCAAAAGGTATAGCAGAAGTCAGAAGTCATAAGTCAGAAGTCAGAAGTCAAACTCTTGCGCTTCTTGATGCAGTCGCTCATGGGGGAAACCCCCAAGACCGTAATGGTGCTTTTTCCGTTGGCGAATTAAATTCGCCACGGGTCGCACCTCTGCATCGCTTACAAAGGGTGTGAGACTAATGTCGATGTCCTAACTGCCCTGGCGACTGCTATAACAGGCAAAAGGCAACATTAGGAAAGATATCTGAAGTTCCTTATTCCTTATTCCCTACTTCCTCCTCCCAGCCCTATCCTTAAAATTACTAGTTAAAATTACCAAAGCGATCGCTTACCAATGATTATGGGATTCTCAGCAAAGAGACCCTACGGGATTGACCGAAGGTCACGCTACGCGATGAAGCGTTCGCGTAGCGTGGCCAAAGGCCTCAGCTTCCGCTAAGAGCGATCGCTTTTTTTATTCCCCCTAAAACTCCCCAAAAAAAAATTTTTAAAACCCTTGACAATTACAAATATAATCATTACAATAATCATATTAACACGATGAATTCAAGTTTTGATCTATGTCAAAAGACTTTAAGCCAAACTTCAAGAAACAACCTGTTGAGCACACTCTGAAAGGCTCTCGTCAAGCAGTAATCTATAGTATCCAAATGCTTTATAAATTGGGCTATGCAGAGATTGCGGAATGGACTCCTCTTGAGCCGACTGAGGTTCCAGGGGAAGTAATTACTAAAATGATGAAGTATTGGCTGTTGCCATAACACTTTAAATTTCTGGGGGGTTTTCCCCCCCTGGCAAAGGCTCCGGTTTGATTACATCAAATCACGTCCGGATTGGTTTGGAAACTCATTGACATAGATCATTTAAATAGCCGTAGATAGTATTTCTACGGCTATTTTTTTTTCTGTTTATACTTATATAAAAAGGGAATCGGGAATCGGGAGTCGGGAATCGGAACCCACCCCTAACCCCTCCCAGGAGGGGAACGGGAATCGGGAATCGGGAATTGGGAATCGGGAATCGGGAATCGGGAAAAAATACTGGTAAGCTGTTGCGCATTTAAATTGGATATAGTGTTTCTCGCATTTATGAGGTACGCTTCTCAACAAAGTCCCCCTTATTAAGGGGGATTTAGGGGGATCAATTTGTCCCTTATAGGATATATAGTTGCTATATTATTCAGTTAGATGCTTTGGGGCGAGTTTTAGTTGTCGTCTATACCTGGCGAGGTGATCAAATCCGTTTGATTTCAACTCGCAAAGCCACTCGTACTGAACGTAAACAATATCTGGAGGGATGAAGATGGAAGCTGAGTATGATTTTAGTAAAGGTAAGCGTGGCGCGATTGACCCGATGCCATCTGGTAAAACTCGGATCACAATTCCTTTAGATAACGATGTTTTGGAGTGGTTTCGTGACCAGGTAAATCTGTCTGGTGGAGGGAATTATCAAACCTTGATTAATCAGGTGTTGCGTCAGCACATTCAGCATCAGCTGATAGAATTAGAAGGAGTTCAGGAAACTATTCCTAGAACAGAAATTGTTCAAATTCAAGAAGCATGGGAAAATTATCGCTCCGGTAACGATAAAGGAATTTCATCTAAAGATTTAAAGCGTAAGTTATTAGGATAAAAGTGATTAATCGTCGGTGGGCAGTGCCTACCTAGGCGCTTTGCCAGCTGATCTGATCTGTCTGATCCACTGCCCACCCTACATGCTATAGGCGGTGGCGCGGGTGACGGTGGAACGGTTTATTGAGCGGGTTTCTCGGCAATACCTAGCAAAAAGCAACGGCGAGTCCCATTGAGGAATACGCTCGCCGTTGGTGGATATGGGTTAGAAGTGGAGTATTGAAGGTTGAGTTGCCAGAAGAAGGTAACGGAGCGATCGCCCCGTTACCTTTCTACCCTACGGCAAAGGTTTTACTTCCTTAATTACCAATAATTATCATTCTGTTTGTAGAATGTTTGATTTTTTGGAAGTCCTTTGTGATCTGCAACCTGCGGATGCTCCTTAGACTTTTTACGCTTTGTGACAACCCTCTACATCCATGTATATATCCCATGGTAGTGCGTCACGAACTATTACTTGGTAGAATGGCTCCACACCTTCAAACACGTGATCATAAGAAGTGGGTTGATCAGAGCTATACCCCGGAACAGGAAGATTTTCAACATAATCATGGGGACCGGGTGGATCTACAATCAATGATATTGTTTGTTGGTCTTCTTCAAAGCTTATAAAGCTGACATCCAGTGACGATGCTGGCCCATCTATAACATCTAGTATATACTGAGAAGATCCCTCGGCCAAGAGAATAAAGCGAGGTTCGACATAACATTCCGCAGCTTGCGCACTACCAACGATCATTACTAGGGACAGGCAAAACACCAACATCCCTTTCAACACCTTGTGGACTACTTGCATTTTGAACTTCTCCTTTTTAGGTTATTGCAGGGAGCATGTCACTTATGTAGAACATTTGTACTATACCTCTAGCCCCCTCATGGGTTTACATAAGCTTGCTGTGATGGTACTGTAGTTCATTTGTTCTGCAACCCTTGACCTGCTCCCCCCAGTTCCTAATTCTTAGTTGGAACAATGTAATACTAGCCCTGTTATATATCTCTTATTCTCATAAAACTCAGATCAAACCTCATATAAAAACTCATATAAAAACTCATATCAAACCTCATATCAAACTCATAAACCTCATATCAAACCTCATAAATCTCATATCAAACCTCATAAACCTCATATCAAACCTCATATCAAACCTCATAAACCTCATATCAAACCTCATAAACCTCATATCAAACCTCATATCAAACCTCATAAACCTCATATCAAACCTCATATCAAACTTCATATAAGTACAGGGTCAACGGGGAGTAGGTCAAAATAATAGAACAAATGAACTACTTGACAAAATCACAAAAATAATTTACATACCTTGCTTACATTGTGTGTAGCGCTATATTATTCAGCATTCTGTAGGGTGGGCATTGCCGGTTTACTTACCCAAATCCTGCCCAAATTTATCTGAGCAATGCCCACCAAGCAGGGTACCCATGGCCGGTTTCTGAACCAATGCCCACCCTACGATTATTGTGGATTGGTGGGCATTGCCCATTTCATTGCTCGCCGTTCAATCATGATCTTGATCAGCAATGCCCACCCTACGATGATGGTGGATTGGTGGGCATTGCCCATTTCATTGATCCGCGTTCAATCATGATCTTAATCAGCAATGCCCACCCTACTTGCTATTCACGCTCCTTCTTACAAAAATCATGAGCCTTATTGTTAATCTTATCAATAAGATCAGTTACCTCAGCCGGAGGATTAGGCATCAGATAAATTTCCCGTAATGCATCTGACCAAAGTTGTTTGTCTATGAAATAGTTAATTCGTTTCAGAGCAATCTTATCAGCACTGGCATCTTCAGCTTTCAGGTTACTTTCTAATTCATTTAAGTCAGTGGTGATTTGATTACGCTTTTCGTCATCCATTAGACGAAAACTTCTCTTAGTAGGAAGTTGTTCTAAAGGAATTGTATTCCGCCAATAGTAATCTTTACCTGGTTTTAAAGGCTCCCCTTGATAAAGGATACTATTAGTAGTAGGCTCTAACGGTTGCTCCCACAATTGTTTTTCAGTACGATACTCACGCACCTCAATACCTTTCATTTCTCCTTGCCATAGGAATAGGGGTTGCTCACTCCAAATTTCTAAGCTTCCTTTATGATTAGAATTTGGGTCACGATCTGGTAGTTGACCAGGGGTGAGCATGCAGAGAGTTTGCTCGATAGGATTATCATATCTTGAGCTCCCTCTTGAGCCCCCTTTACCTTTGTCACGTCGCAATATATCCCAGATATCACCCCATTTTAAGGTAACTAGCTGGCCTTTAAACTGGGATAAATTCTGACCAGACTGAGGTCTTTTTACTATGGCATCAAGGGGCAGTGCAGAAGAACAGACTAGCACGACCACTGTTAGTGCCAGGGTTGATTTGTTTTGGATTAATTTAATCATAATACAGTATTTTTCAATTGGGTAAAGTACAAATTATTGGTTTTTTGGGAATCGGTAATCGGGAATATGGAATCGGAAATTGGTAAAAAATATTGTGTACATGATAGTTATGAAAAACGGTATATTTGAGCTGATTACAGTAAACTATTATTTACTTTTGCCTTTTGCCTTTTGCCTTTTGCCTTTTGCCTTTTGCCTTAACAGGATAAGCTTTGTAATAGTATAATAATTGCTATATTGTTCCCTACTCCCTACTCCCTACTCCCTACTCCCTACTCCCTACTCCCTACTCCCTACTCCCTTTTCGTAACGCTATAGGTACTAAACACTACTAAAGGCATCAAAGTAGGTAGCAGCACCTTTAAGGAGATATAAACTTGTAGTGAAACCAAGCAATAAACTAACCAATAAAGCAACCAAGCGTTATCTATATTGCTAAACCACCATTGCTGTTGCTCCGGAGAATTCTGTTTAATTAACCTAAATCCCTTACCTAAAACAGCGGTTAGCAAAATCATCAAAGCATTAGGAATTGGTATCACCAGATGCTGGGAAAAAAGATGGTGGGCAATGTAACTATGGGCTTCACCACCAGTAAATGATGGTTTGCTATCGAACCAGTCTTGCCAACCCTGTGAACTACGCCAGAAGGCGACCGGAAGGGGAAGCAGATGATTATCTTCCCCTTCTTGATCAATTCCTGCTTGTTGATATCCTCCTGAAGCAACAATCACAATGGTCTGGTTAAGGCTGATATCATCAGCTAGAGCATCTTCAGAACAGGTGCCTAATAACTCACAAGCAGAAATTCTTTGATAAACCTGCTCTGGAGGTAGGGAATAGTCAATAATCGGTTGAAACCATTGTAAGAAATATGCGATCGCAGGACGTTTGACCCTCCCCAACCAAGCCACTTGTGTATGGGCTTGTGTATGGGCTTGTGTATGGGCTTGTGTATGGGCACCATTAACCCAATCAATCACTGAAGTCCTAAATTCCTGATTACTGTCTTGAAGCTCAGGTAATCCCATAGCTAATTGAGTAGTGCCGGAATCTTGATCACGTAAACAATAGGAAAGAACTAGTAAATAGCTAAACGGACAACGTTTATCACAATTATTGCTAGGTAACTCCACATACCAATCATAGGTTGTAATATCTCCCTCCATGGTTTGATTGAGGTTAGCGATTTTATCACTCACTCCCTGATAATCAGCAGGATGATCAGCTTCAATTGCTGCCCAAACTAACCAGGTATTATTTTTAATCGCTTCATTAACTGATTGCTGTAACTGTTTACTATTATCGGGCTGTTGTTGGTCTTGATCTAAGATATAATCAAATCCAATTATGCTAGCATTACTGGTAACTAATTTATCTAAAATACTTGCTAAGTAACCATAATCCATATACCTGCCATCAACCAATTTAACCTTGTCCTGTTCAAGAGACTTGTTATCAATTTGAACTAACCGAACTGGAGACTTAACTGGAGAAGGATTAGCTTGCCACTCCACCTGCTGAGTAACCTGACGGTAACCAGCCTGTAACAATAGACGAGATTCTAACAGTAAATCCTGACAATCCGGGATTAAACTAACGGTTAACCATGCCGATAACCACAGGGCTTCCTTCTTAGTGGGCAACCAATTTCTGAGACTGTGCCCTAAACCGAATGGTTCCAAGCGAAACAGTACTGATTGGGGATGGCGAAATAAGGTAGGGATTAAGTAAGCAGAAGGATAGGTAAGATTTTGTTGGTCTTTAAGAAAAGCACAAGCATCCCTTAGGGCTTCATGGACATCCTTATACTCAGCCAAACTGTTGAGAAACTGGACAATAAAAACTTGAGCCACCTGATTGTGAATAGGTTCTGCCATCACCGCCACTTGAGGTAACCCTAAAGCAATTAGGGATTCCGCAATCGAGATACCATCACAAGAATTAAAAATAGCAAACTTCAGGCCATTAGCTATCCCTTGTTGGAGGGATTGTTGAATCTCATTAATTCCTAGAGAAGCATCAGGAGCAATATGTAATTCTCCACCAGTACAGGCAGTTTCATTACTATGTCCAGCAAAGAATAAAATATCCCAACCCCTAGGATTAGCAATTTCCTTAACAATTTCCTGCTTAAGACTAGTAGAGTCTTTTCCTGGTTGCCAACCAATAAATTTTATGTCAGCTAGCTTAGACAGGTGAGCTAACGCCTTGCGGTCTTCTTCAAAGTCTAATCCTTTTTCATCACCCAAGATAGCCAAAACTCTGGCTCGGCGACGGATTGAAGGAATAATTTTATCATGACTAATCCCAGCATGGATAGTATTAGAAACCCGAGCAATCCGGATAGTTCCGAATCCCGATAAATTCGTCCTAGTAGTAGTACTAATTTCCCAAGCTTCCCAAGGTAAGCGAGTTAATTCAGGACAATTACAGGTGAGGAGAATATCAACCCAATACCGACGATTAATAGACGAATCCGTAGCTGCCTTAGCAATTTCCTCACGAATTTCATATAACTCTCCATCCCGTAACCAATTATGAAATATTGATAAAAACCTAGCTTCTGCTTCCCGCAACAGGGCAGCTGGATCCTTCTTAACTGTAAGTCTACCACTTTTTGGGACTTTACCTCGCAAATTTTTGTAACAATTAATGTAAGCATATTTCCAGTCTTGGTAACCTTGATCAAGGTCTTGAGGATAATCTACTATGGCAGCAATAGTCTTACCGTTTTCCCAAGATAACTCAAAGTTACAACCTGACTTGATTTTGATGACTTTAAGGTGAAAAATTTTACTTTTCATGTTACTTATAGTAGTCAGCAGTCAGCGGTCAGTGGTCAGCGGTCAGCGGTCAGTGGTCAGCAGTCAGCGGTCAGCAGTCAGCAGTCAGCAGTCAGCAGTCAGCAGTCAGTGGTCAGCCGTCAGCTTATTTTATTCAAAAGCTTTTCGGTGTAGCTTGGCCTACGGCCAATGGCTGATAGCTGATAGCTGATAGCTGATAGCTGATAGCTGATAGCTGATAGCTGATAGCTGATAACTGATAGCTGATAGCTGATAGCTGATAGCTGATAACTCATAGCTGATAGCTGATAGCTGATAGCTGATAGCTGATAACTCATAGCTGATAGCTGATAGCTTACCTCCCTACTCCCTACTCCCTTTAAATTCAAACAACATCGAGGTTTGTACTGTTTCCTCAGCAGTGGTAATTGTAGCTAGAAACTTTTCATGATTAGCTCCCACAAACTGAGTAAATAAATAGTCATCATCAGTGGTAAATTCCTGTTGATCCAAGACCATGGTAAAGTCAGTAATACGCAATTTTATCCCCGAAGGTGGAGTATTACCTGGGCTAGCTCCCAGGATTAGCACTATAGTCCAATCTCCCTCTGGTTCAGACTGGGGTAATTGCCAAGTTACAGCATAAAGGCGCAGTGGAATTCCAGCTAGTTGAAAATCTCGATAACTACGAACAGCGGCAGCAGGAATTTCGATATCAATAATAGTTATAATCTCAGCTAATTCTTGGGCTGGGGTAGGACGAAACCGCAATGCTGGGGAAGGTGCTGGTAATAGCTGCCAAGATAACTCTTGAGCTAGGTCATCAATTTGATTATATAACCATTGTCCCACATTAATCGCTCGTTGATTCAGGATTTCGATTACGTCTCTAACATAATTAGGCTCGCGCTGTGGTATCTCTGGTAAAGGAATTTCCTCAGGAGATAGACATTGTAAATCCAGTAGTAAGTCGTCTCCACTCATAGTAAACCTAGATAAAGGGAGCTCGTAATTATGATCAGAGCCAACAGCTATATTACTAATATCTTTGACTAGCTGGTCGTATCGATTTACGCCTTTAATCCCAGCAATACCTAAGTCATCATCAATGGCAATCACCACATAAAAATGAGCAGTAAATTGGGGAATAGTAACAATCCCTTGAGGCAGATTTACCAACGGGTCACTAAATCCCAAGCTAGGAATAAGGCAAATCTTAAAATCTCCTACTCGTAGATTACACACAGCATTAATAACTTTAGCAATAGCTTGAGATAATTCCGAGTTTACTAACTCATTAGCTGCCCGTTCTACCCGTAAACTTGGCTCTCGTTTTTCCAGCCAATCTTCAAAGACTAGTAAGGCTAACTCTTGGAGATAGATAGCTAATATTTCGGATTTTTTCGCCATCTGGTTAGCTATATCCAGGGCTTTTTGTTGTTGCTCTAATTCCAGCGTTAGGGTTTCCGTTAATGCTGGGAATGAAATCATTTCTGTAGATGTATTTAGCATTTTTAGTTGAGTAATAATAGGGAGTAGGGAGTAGGGAATCGGGAATCGGGAATCGGGAATCGGGAGTCGGGAGTCGGGAGTCGGGAATAAAAGTTGGCATTCAAGCTAAGTTATTTATTATTGCCAATTAAGAAGTGGACTTTATCTTTTTTGTCTCATTTTCATAATTAACTTATCTGCAAATGGCTATATGACGTCCATTTAACTTTCTTCTCCCTACTCCCTACTCCCTTTTTCTTCTCCCGACTCCCGATTCCCGATTCCCGATTCCCGACTCCCCACTCCCTTGTTCAATAATTCACATAAGGTGCGAGAAAAATTACTAGAGAGTTTGTATTGGTTTTTAACAAAAGTCTCCTTCCTAGCTGCAGTCATAATCTGGTTAATTGCTTCCTCTACAAACTGACTAATTCGTTTGTCTAATTCCTTAACCTCTTGTGCAGAAGCGTAGGCTTGGCCTAACTCCACTAGTTGGTGATGTAATCTTACGGAAGTGCGTCTAGCAATATCAGCCCGAAAAGCTTTCAGGTCTAGCAAGCGACTGACTTGATATTGAGCAGTGAAGCCAATTTGGGCAGCAATCTTAGTCATAGTGACATGGTGACAGTGAAATAAATCTAGGGCTTCTAAAAATTGCTGATGTTTTGGCTTTTGTTGACGACTTAGATAAGTAACTCGGTTTTGAATAACGTCTTGAATAGCGGTAGTTAAACAATCCTGTAGTAATTGGTCATAGGCAGCTAATACTTCGTTTTCTTCCTGATTATTACTTGTATCATCAGCTGCTAATTGATGCTCAAATTTTCCTAAAGCTTGAGTGGGCACATTCCGGCCATGATTCCGTTTATAGTCTCGAATTAGCTGAGCTAAGGTTTGTAACTCAGTAAGCACTGCTTCTGGAGATAGTTTACCTATCAGCTGTAATTGCTCTTTGGTAGGAATTGGGTAGGGAGTTGTGAGTTTACCTAAGCCTTGTTGTTGTCGTTGTTGGTTAATTTGATTACGCTCTGCTTGCAGTTGACTTACATAAATCCTTTGATAACTTTCTAATAACTCACGATAGTGGTTAATTTCCTGAGCAGTTAGCTGATGAAACTCCGATATAATCCGGTGTAGTTTACCAGGAGTGGTTTGTTTGAGTAATAACCAATCGGTTACCTGCTCAATTCCATAGTATAGTAAAAATCGTTTTACCTCCTTATTGGTTTTAACCAGTCTCTTTGTCCAGGCAAATAAGCTACTTTTATCTGGGTCAAAGGTTTTTAAAGTATAGGTAATTAGAGACTTATTTTCATCTAGTTTATGGCCTTGATCGCCCTCATGATAACGGTCAAGTACTAATGGCATTAGGTCATCCATGGTAAAATTATGCTGCTGACCAAATTGCTCTACTAACTGATAACAAACCTCCTTGATTTGCTGAGAAACTAAACAACGTAGACAAACCTCAGCGAGCTCAAGGTCCTCGTCTTGGCTATGATAACGTTCCCACAGTCTGCTAATCAGGGCTTGGTCTATGGTGTCTTCACCTGTAGACAAGGTAAGAGCTTGGGCACTGATAAACTCCTTAGCCTTTTCTATGGGTTTAGTTTGATGTTGACCCAAACGATTAATATAATTGAGTGTCCAGTATTTGGCTAAGCTGGTTTTCATGAGGGAGTAGGGAGTAGCAATAGGCAATAGGCAATAGGCAATAGGCAATAGGCAATAGGCAATAGGTGCGTAGGGTGCGTAGGGTGCGTTAGGGGCGGACTTGCCGTTATTTTTCGCCTCGTAGCCAGGGTTGGGATAGTCGGCCCCGTAACGCACCACTTGCCCTAATTTTCGGCTCGAGCGCCAGGGTTGGGATAGTCGGCCCCGTAACGCACCACAGGGTCAAAAAGCAAAGTGAGATGCATCCTAGCAATCTCCGCCGACAAGGGAACCAAATCTTACTCTTACCTATCTGGTAACTATCCGACCCTATGCATTTTGTGGAAAAAATTGGGCTTGAAGTGTATAAGTGAAGGGTAGGAAGTAGGTCTGAGGAGTATTAGTGTTTTCTTGTATAGTCAGGTACATCTAAATTTTATTCCCGACTCCCTACTCCCGACTCCCTACTCCCTAATTCTGCTGTGGTGCGTTACGGGGTGGGCTATTTCAACCAGGCGCTCAGTGCTTGAAAATCCATCCGGGTTAGCCCACCCCTAACGCACCCTACCCTTGCCAATAATTGCCTAGGCTGAGGAATGTCTCAGATTTAGGTAAATAGGTTATGATACCACATCCTATTAAACTTAAACAGGTCTTGTTTTTGGGACTTTTCACTCTCTGCCTTACCCCTGGGCAATTCCCTGTTCTGGCTAGATTCCTGAATTTACCAGTACTGGATCAGGCACAAAGCACTGTTAGCCTAGAGCAAGAAGGGAGTTTAGCCCCTGGTGATGCCTTTGTTGAAGTAGACAGTAAGCAGGCAGAGGCGGACAAACTATTTAAGCAAGGACTTCGTCACATTGGTGACAGTGAGTTCCGAAAAGCATTAAAGTCTTGGCAGCAAGCATTGGTGATTTATAAACAAATCGGACACCGCCAGGGTGAAGCTAACTCCTTGGGTAATATGGGTCGTGCATACGCTAATCTGGGAGAGTACAAACAAGCAATTAATAATTACTTACCATCGATAGCTATTGCTAGGCAAATCCCAGACCGCGAGGGTGAAGCTGGCTCCCTGACTAATCTGGGGTTTGCATACGGTAATCTGGGAAACTACAAAAAAGCCATTGATTACCACCGACAATCTTTAGACATTTTTAGGGAAATCCGAAACCGCCAAGGTGAAGCTCGCTCCCTGAGTAATCTGGGGAATGCATACGAGAGTTTGGGAGACTACAAAAAAGCGATTGATTACCAGCAAAAATCTTTAGCTATTGCTAGGGGAATCGGAAACCGCGATGGTGAAGCTGGCTCCCTGGGTAATCTGGCTAATGCATACCGTCATCTGGGAGACTACGAAAAAGCGATTGATTACCAGCAAAAATCCTTAGCTATTAAACGGGAAATCCGAAACCGCCGGGGTGAAGCTTATTCCCTGGATAATCTGGGTATTGCATACGGTAATCTGGGAGACTACAAAAAAGCGATTAATTACCACCGACAATCCTTAGGGATTTTTAGGGAAATCCGACACCGCAAGGGTGAAGCTCACGCCCTAGAGAATCTCGGTATTGCATACGGTAATCTGGGAAAGTACAAAAAAGCAATTGATTACCACCAAAAATCCATAGCTATTGCTAGGGAAATCGGACACCGCAAGGGTGAAGCTTACTCCCTGAATAATCTCGGTGCTACTTTCTTAGAAAACAATCAACTAGAACAGGCAAAAACTCACCTGTTTGATGCCATTAAAATTTGGGAAGATATCCGCCAAAACCTGGGGAATCAAGATGATTGGAAGGTTTCTATTTTTGAAGCACAAGCTCGCAGCTATCGTCTCTTACAACAGGTTTTGGTTGCTCAAGGTAAACTAAAACAAGCCTTAGAAATTTCCGAACAGGGTCGCAACCGCGCTCTGATTGATTTATTAGCGGCACGGTTATCTGAACGTCGTCAAACTAAAGCTCCTACTCTTGAAGACATTCAAATAATTGCTCAACAACAACAAGCAACTTTGGTTGAATATTCGATTGTTAAGAACCAGATTTATATTTGGGTGATTGCTCCAACTGGTGAGATTACTTTCCGTAGTAATACATTACCACAAGATACTTCTCTGGCGGAACTAGTCAAAGTCAGTCGTCTGCAGATTGGTGTCAGAGGTAGAGGTAATCAAAATGCTGCTTCACCACTAAATACTAACAATAATAATCTACTACAACATCCCCTACACCAACTCTACCAACTGCTGATTACTCCGATTGTTGACTTATTACCAAGAACTGCATCAGACCGTATTATTTTCATCCCCCATCAAGAACTATTTCTGGTTTCCTTTGCTGCTCTGCTAGATGATCAGGGCAAGTATCTAATCGAAAACCATACCATTCTCACTGCTCCTTCGATCCAATCGTTGTGGTTCACCCGTAAACATTGGCATCGAGTCCAACACAGCCGGGGAAAACCATTGATTGTCGGTAATCCCACCATGCCTACGATTAAAATAGGACTGGAACAAAAACCGTTAACCCCTCTACTGGGTGCAGAAACAGAAGCATTAACTATTGCTCAATTGCTCAATACAAAAGCTCTGATTGGTTTGGAAGCAACAGAACCAACCATTGTGCGGAAAATGGCCAATGCTTCGGTTATCCATTTCGCTACCCATGGTTTACTGGATGATGTCAATGGTATTGATTATCCCGGTGCGATCGCATTAGCTCCTGAGGAACCAGACCATGATGGCTTTCTCACCAGTCGTGAAATTATGATCAGTGACCAACACCAGAAACCACCCTTATTGAAAGCAAAGTTAGTAGTGCTCAGTGCTTGTGATACTGGTAGGGGTGAGATAAAAGGGGAAGGGGTAATTGGTTTATCCCGTTCTTTGATTGCCGCCGGTGTACCCAGTTTGGTGGTGTCGTTATGGAAAATACCTGATCATGATACGGTCAAGTTGATGAAGGAGTTTTACACTAATATTTACACCCACAAATTCGATAAAGCGAAAGCCATGCGAGAGGCGATGTTATCGATGATCAATGATGGAGATGGTAATCCAGACCCGAAAGCTTGGGCGGCTTTTACGGTTATTGGCGAGGCTAGGTAGAGACTTCCCGACTCCCGACTCCCTGCTCCCTTAATCATTGCATAAGCTCAGGAATATCTCAGATATGGCCAAGTAAGTAATGATTCAATATCCGATATGAAACTTAAGCAGGTCTTATGGTTGGGACTTCTCACTGTCTGCTTCACTCCTTGTGAATTGCCTGTTGTGGCTAGATTCCTCACCTTACCAGCACTGGCTCAAGAACAAAACACGGTTAGCCCAGAGCAAGAAGGGACTATAGCCCCTAGTGATGCCATAGTTCAAGTAGACAGTAAGCAAGCCGAGGCGGACAAACTCGTTGAGCAAGGACTTAGTCAGCTTTATCGCAGTGAGTTCCGAGAAGCATTACAGTCTTGGCAGCAAGCATTGGTAATTTATAAACAAATCGGAAACCGGGAGGGTGAAGCTGCCTCCCTGATTAGTCTGGGTCTTACATACCTTGGTCTGGGAGAGTACAACAAAGCGATTGATTACCTCCAAAAATCCTTAGCTATTGCTAAGGAAATCGGAGACCGCAAGGGTGAAGCTATCTCCTTGACTAATCTCGGTGATGCATACGAGAGTTTGGGAAACTACAAAAAAGCGATTGATTACTACCAACAATCCTTAGCTATTGCTAAGGAAATCGGAGACCGCAAGGGTGAAGCTATCTCCCTGACTAATCTCGGTGATGCATACGAGAGTTTGGGAAACTACAAAAAAGCGATTGATTACTACCAACAATCCTTAGCTATTGCTAGGCAAATTAGACACCGCAAGGGTCAAGCTCGCTCCCTGACTAATCTGGCTAATGCATACGAGAGTTTGGGAGACTACAACAAAGCGATTTATTACCAGCTAGAAGCGATCGCTTTTTATAGGGAAGTCGGAAACCGCGAAGGTGAAGCTCGCTCCCTGACTAATCTGGGTCTTGCATACTATTATCTACGAGACTATAAAAAAGCGATTGATTACCAGCAACAATCTTTAGCTATTGATAAGGAAATCGGAAACCGCCTGGGTGAAGCTTACTCCCTGGGTAATCTGGGTAGTGCATACTATAATCTGGGAGAGTACAAAAAAGCTATTAATTACCACCAAAAATCTTTAGCTATTGCTAGGGAAATCGAAGACCGCCAGGGTGAAGCTAAGTCCCTTAGTGATCTGGGTGTTGCATACGGCAATCTGGGAGACTACAAAAAAGCGATTGATTACTACCAACAATCTTTAGCTATTCCTAGGAAAATCGGAAACCGCCAGGGTGAAACTGGCTTCCTGACTGGTCTGGCTGTTGCATACTACTCTCTGGGAGAGTACAAAAAAGCGATTGATTATCACCAACAATCTTTAGCTATTCCTAGGGAAATCGAAGACCGCATGAGTGAAGTTTACTCCCTAAATAATCTAGGTTTTGCATACTACTCTCTGGAAAAGTACAAAAAAGCGATTGATTACTACCAACAATCTTTAGCTATTGCTAGGAAAATTTTAGATCGTCGGCTTCAAGCTATACCCCTGAGTATTCGCGGTGCTGTTTTGTTAGAAAATAATCAATTAGAACAGGCTCAAACTAACCTGTTTGATGCCATTAAAATTTGGGAAGATATCCGCCATATCCTCCGTAACAAAGATGATTGGAAGATTTCTATTTTTGAAAAACAATCTCGCAGCTATCGTCTCTTACAACAGGTGTTGGTTGCTCAAGGTAAACCAAAACAAGCCTTAGAGATTTCCGAACGGGGTCGCAACCGCGCTCTGATTGATTTATTAGCGGCACAGTTATCTGAAACTCCTCAAAAAACCAAAACTCTTACTCTTGAAGACATTCAAGAGATTGCTAAACAGCAACAAGCCACCTTGGTGGAATATTCCATTGTTGATGACCAGATTTATATTTGGGTGATTGCTCCAACTGGTGAGATTACTTTCCGTAGTAATACGTTACCCCAAAATACTACTCTGGCGGAACTAGTTAAAGTCAGTCGTCTGCAGATTGGTGTCAGAGGTCGAGGTAATCAGAATCCTGCTTCACCACCAAACCCTAACAATAGTAATCGACTACAGGAACTCTACCAACTGCTGATTACTCCCATTGTTGACGTATTACCAACAAACCCATCAGACCGTATTATTTTTATCCCCCATCAAGAACTATTTCTGGTTCCCTTTGCTGCTCTGCTAGATGATGACGGAAATTATCTAATCGAAAACCATACCATTCTCACTGCTCCTTCGATCCAATCCCTGTCGTTCACCCGTAAACATTGGCATCGAGTCCAACACAGCCGGGGAAAACCATTGATTGTGGGTAATCCCACCATGCCTACGATTAAAATAGGACTAGAACAAAAAGCCTTAACCCCTCTACTGGGTGCAGAAACAGAAGCCTTAACCATTGCTCAATTGCTGAATACAAAAGCTCTAATTGGAGCAGAAGCAACAGAATCAACCATTGTGGAAAAAATGGCCAATGCTTCCGTTATCCATTTAGCCACCCATGGTTTACTCGATGATGTCAATGGTATTGGTTATCCCGGTGCGATCGCATTAGCTCCTGAGCAACCAGACCATGATGGCTTTCTCACCAGTGATGAAATTCTGATTGGTTACGGACTACCGGAAAAATCCTTATTGAAAGCAAAGTTAGTCGTCCTGAGTGCTTGTGATACTGGTAGAGGTGAGATTAAAGGGGAAGGGGTAGTTGGTTTATCCCGTTCTTTGATTGCGGCAGGTGTACCCAGTTTGGTGGTGTCCCTATGGAAAATACCTGATCATGATACGGTCAAGTTGATGAGGGAGTTTTATACTAATATTTACACTCACAAATTCGATAAAGCGAAAGCGATGCGAGAGGCGATGTTATCGATGCTTAATGATGGAGATGGTAATCCAGACCCGAAAGCTTGGGCGGCTTTTACTGTGATTGGTGAGGCTAGGTAGAGAGGGTGGGAAGTGTGGGGAGATGGGGAGATGGGGAGATGGGGAGATGGGGGAGGTGCGTAGGGTGCGTGATAAGACGGGCTTGCCATGGTTTTCCGGCTTTTGGCATCGGTTGGGATCCCCGTCCCGTAACGCACCACTATTCCTGTTCCCTATTCCCTATTCCCTGTTCCCTATTCCCTGCTCCCTGTTCCCCGTTCCCTGTTCCCTAGCTTGACAGGTAAATTTTAAACTTGGTGCAAGATCTAAGTATTACCTACCATTGCTCCTGTTGGATAACTCAATGGGAGCCAAGAGAAGTTTATCTGGCACTGCTATCGCTGTGGGAGTAGTTTCTGCCAACTCAGATACAGCAGCATCCTGTTTTCTGTTAAGTGTACCTGGTGCAACGACTTCTAATAAACCAAAAACAGCAGGACCACCGTAATAGTTTGCGGGGTTATCCGGATCGGGATTTTTCATAAGAATAGAACGATTCCCCAAGGGAGCATCAGGAGCAGCAGTGATGGTGAGGATGAACACTTGCTGATTACTACCTAGATCCTGAAAATCTGTTTGTTCAAAGGTAATACCTGGTGAACCAGTAAATTCAATAGTGGATTGTGAATCGCTGTCAAATGCGTATAGTACAACATTCTCCACGGTAGTCCCTGGCTCAATACGCATATTTAAGCTAGAACGAAACGCTACACTAAGCATTTCCAATTCTCTCAAGACATACGGACGAGGTAATAACTTTGGTTCCCCTGCACAAAGAAGCCCATCTTGGTTGACCTGAGGCAAGGGCAGACCGGCAAGAGCAATTTGGAAAGTTTGAGCAATTTGTGCCCCGTATTCAATATTGAATCCATTGATGGTAATATCGCTAACCGTAAAGCCTAACTCCTCAGGCACTTCATAAACTGCATGGAGAATATAGTCCATTTCCTGGCCAGAGTCCCGTTTACGTCCGCGAATCACCTTCCAGTAGTCTGAGGGTTTAGCATCTTCAGGGGCATCAAAGGGTAATTCGTAGGTGTTAAAACTAGGTTCTTGGATGTACAGACCGACGGGATTTGCCAGGGATATCTGCATGCCAGAACCTGGTTCTCCTGTTCCCCGCACTACTCCGTTAACCAACGCTCCAATGGTGGGATCACTGTTACGGTTTGGGGTACCATACCGACTGCAATTGATCAGCTGGTTTTTGTCTGTAATTGGATTACCTGCTACATCTCTACGGAGGACTGTGGCTTGTCCAGCTAGAAATACTTCCGCACTTAGGGAATTAGGATTGCTAATCAGGTGAACCGCTCCAGCAGTCGTGGTGCTATTCCAGACATTGCGATCGTTATAAGCTGGTCGCCCCGTGGCGGGATCGATAACTAAATTACCTTGTTGGTTACGCAGATACAGATCCTCAATTTTGACCTGGGGACTGACTAATTTCTGGTAAAGGCCCAAGACAACATTGGGATCGACTTCCCACAAGGTATACCAGTATTCTCGGTTCTCACATGTGAACATTATTTTGGTAATCTTACCCTCTGCATTGCGGGTGACGCTCCACTCACAATATTCATCCTGCCAGCCACGGGGACCACTCGGACCATAGTTATCCTCCGGGGGTGGTCCTTCGTCAGCATATTGCCACTGGGTACGTTCCCCAACATTGGGATATGCCATTAAAATCCGGTTCGGGAACGCCGTCCATTTAATAGGTACACCCTTCGTTCCTTCTGGAATATCAGTTTTGAGAGGATTGAAATATTGGCTTAGGGGTGGTTGGTTAACTGAACTCCACGGATCGTTTTTCAAGGTTTGTTCTGTATAGCGATTGATGTTATTACTCCAGCGAGTGCGTAATGCTTGTTCCTTTTCTTCTTCTCCACAAAAATCATTTTGATTGGCTGGTGGATCAAATTGAGGTAGTTTAGCCATTGATTGACTCCTTAGTTTTTTACTGTTATCGATATCACAAGTAAGTTGTTGTTGTTTCAGTTAATTTCTAAACATTCAGCGATCAGCCGTCAGCTAAAAGCTCACGCTACTTGAGGTGCTTAAAATAAACCTAGAACGAGAGAATTTAATAGGTAAGCATTCAGCAGTCAGCGGTCAGCGGTCAGCTATTTTCTTCAAAAGCTGTTCGCGTAGGGTGCGCATAGCGCATAGGCTGATAGCTGATAGCTGATAGCTGATAGCTGATAGCTGATAGCTGATAGCTAATAGCTGTTCGCGTAGCGTGCGCGTAGCGCTTAAGCTGATAGCTGATAGCTGATAGCTAATAGCTGTTCGCGTAGCGTGCGCGTAGCGCGTAGCGCTTAAGCTGATAGCTGATAGCTGATAGCTGTTCGCGTAGCGTGCGCGTAGCGCTTAAGCTGATAGCTGATAGCTGATAGCTGATAGCTGTTCGCGTAGCGTGCGCGTAGCGCTTAAGCTGATAGCTGATAGCTGATAGCTGAATGCTTACCTTAAATCACTCTGGGGAAGTAACAAGCTAAATTCATTCAGGTTACTAATTGTTGGCCAGGATTGAAACTGCTCCCGGCGCTTGACACTTGATTCCATCAGTTGAGCTAACTGCTCCCTAGGAGAAAGTGTGTTTAATTCATCCAAATAAGCCTGAATTTGCTCTTCGACAAAGGATTTCCACTGATTATCAGGTAGTTCCCATGTTTGCAAAAACTGTTGTTCCGCAGTGCATTGGTCAAAGTTAGTAGGATCGCAGGGAGACTGGTTAGCAGCAGCAACTCTAACTTTCTCGGCAAAATCATTGGGTACACTACTAATCCCATTGATGATTGTGCCTGTTGTGACTTGCTCAGCGTACTGCTGCAAGCTAGACCGCTTTTCGGAAAAGACAGGGTTTTTGAAGTCCACCATCAAGACAGCAGCAATGAATTTATCTGTCAAAATCTTGGCACTTCGCATCCGTGTGAGCATGTAGAGGTCTTCTGCAGCAGGAACTGGCACAAAGAAAGAAAAGTAGGTAGAGCCATCCTCTTCGTACAGTGGAGAATCATCCGGTTTGGTGAAGTCAGATTGAACCAGTTGGAAATGATTGGTATTTAGGTAATTGTCATACTCTTGTCGCTCGAAGGTAATCAGCGGGATATTGTAGTTAAGACCTAAGCTGGTCTTGAGGGCTGAATCCCAAACAAAAAAGTCATTGGGAATACCATCAACAGCACGGTTGGCTGGGCTAGTATTGGCTCCATTGCTTTCAATCTTCGTTGAGGCCAAATTGATGGTAGTGTTGGTGGTCAGATGACGTAGCATCTGGTTGACGTCCGTTAAGTTAATAACTCCTTCTTGTCTTTTGTAGCGATCGCGCAACCAATTCTTATGGTAGTTAATGAAACCACTGCGAATTACCTGCTCAAGCACCTCGGCTCCTTGCAAGTTCTGAAAGAATATTTCTTGGGTCACCCTTAACGGCACTACTAGGGGTGAGATTGGCCCCCGCTGAGAATGCCAATTGTTCCAGGGTGGAGCAAGTTCTTTCATAATCACCACACCATTATGGTGACAATCAAAACAGCCCACTCCCATAGTTGGTTTTGCCCGCGCCATCCCAGAATCCCCAGCCCAAGTCCAAACTTTGGTAGATGTACCTGGTTGTTCACCTACCTGTTCCCGCAATTCATAGAAGTTGTATTTTTTGGCTTGTGCATCCCAGGCAATTACTTGCAAAAAGCTAGAGTTGCCACCGGCAGCTGTACTCACAAGAATATCGGCATTACTGGTGCGACTCGTTCCCCAAGTAAGAACATAACGAAGGTTACGGGGTTCTTCACGGGATGCAATAGTCGTCGGGATTTGACTGCCTTCTCCAAGCAAGTAGTTCGCTGATTCCAAGTTGAGTTGGGAGTCAGCAATAGCAGCAGCTAGAGCATCTACATTCTCTGGAAATGTTCCTTTGCTCAGAATCCCAGTAGCAAATGGATCCTTGAGCATCTGCTCAATTTCATCATCTGTCATTAGTTGAAGGCAGCTATCTATACCCTCAACAAAACGATAAATTTGGTCAGGAATTACGGCAGTGCAGTTAGGGACAGACACAGGCGAAAAGATTTCTCTGTCAGGACTACTCCCAAACTTGGGATGAGTAGCCTTCCGATAACTCCGCAACTGGAAATTACCTGTAGCAAATTGCACGTAGGAAGCCGCAATAGCCTGATTTTGCAACATATCAGCCAGCACCCATGAACTACCTAACAGAAATACCAGTAAAACGGCAAAAATACCAAATTTTGCTAAGTCTACTTTAGGCATTATCCTCTTCAATATCTTTTTAAACTCCTGCGGTAAGTGTCTGGTAAAGTTTTCCCAGAAGAGCATGGATTAAATCTTCGTTGTTAGTTGTCATAGTGAATCTCTATGAATTTAGAAAAGGACTTCAGAAAGATTGAACTGTTAACTACCATTTTTCCAAAGCTCTCTGGAATTTGAAGGTACCCGCGAGGGTACTCTTGCTCTCCCCCTTCCGCAGTCGAGAGTAGTTCCGTAGGGTGCGTGATATAGCAGAAGTCCTTTGTCAGAAGTCCTTTGTCAGAAGTCAAACTCTTGCGCTTCTTGATGCAGTCGCTCATGGGGGAAACCCCCAAGACCGTAATGGTGCGCTTTCCGTTGGCGAATTAAATTCGCCACGGGTCGCACCTCTGCATCGCTTACAAAGGGTGTGAGACTAATGTCGATGTCCTAACTGCCCTGGCGATTGCTATCAGACGGGCTTGCCCGGAAATTGAAACGGGCAAGATGCCCATTCCACAGCCAGATGCCCATTCCACAGCCTGATGCCCATGCCACAGCCTGATGCCCATGCCACAGCCTGATGCCCATGCCACAGCCTGATGCCCATGCCACAGCCTGATGCCCATGCCACAGCCTGATGCCCATGCCACAGCCTGATGCCCATGCCACAGCCTGATGCCGATTCCACAGCCAGATGCCCATTCCACCCACCGGCTCAAACAGTAACTGTTCCCGACTCCCGACTCCCGACTCCCGACTCCTGACACCCCACACCCCACACCCCACACCCCACACCCTACTCCCTATTCCCTGAATCATTGCATAGGTTCAGGAATCTCTCAGATATGGCCAAGTAGGGAATAATTCAATATCCGATATGAAACTTAAGCACGTCTTATGCTTGGGACTTCTCAGTGTCTGCCTCACTCCTGGGGAATTGCCTGTTGTGGCTAGATTCCTCACTTTACCAGCACTGGCTCAGGAACAAAACACTGTGAGCCCAGAGCAAGAAGGGACTATAACCCCTAGTGATGCCATAGTTGAAGTAGACAGTAAGAAAGCAGAACCGGATAAACTCCTGAACCACGGAATTAGTCACTTTGGTCGCAGTAAGTTCCCAGAAGCATTACAGTCTTGGCAGCAAGTATTGGTAATTTATAAACAAATTCGATACCCCGAGGGTGAAGCTAACTCCTTGACTAGTTTGGGTAATGCATACGGTACTCTGGGAGAGTACAAAACAGCCATTGATTACCACCAAAACTCCTTAGTTATTGCTCAGGAAATCACCGATCGCCTGGGTGAAGCTAACCACCTGAGTAATATGGGTAGTGCGTACAATGGTCTAGGATACTACAAAACAGCGATTGATTACTACCAACAATCCTTAGACATTTTTAGGGAAATCGGAAACCGCGAGGCTGAAGCTAAATCCCTGAGAGGTCTGGGTCTTGCATACGGTAATCTGGAAGAGTACAAAAAAGCGATTGATTACCACCAACAATCTTTAGCTATTGCTAGGAAAATCGGAAACCGCGAGGTTGAAGCTAACTCCCTGAATAATCTGGGTGGTGCATACTATTATCTAGGAGAGTACAAACAAGTCATTGATTACCAGGAACAATCGATAGCTATTGCTAGGGAAATCGGAAACCGCGAGGGTGAAGCTGGTTCCCTGAATAATCTGGGTAATGCATACTATGAGTTGGGAGACTACAAAAAAGCCATTGATTACCACCAACAATCTATAGCTATTGCTAGGACAATTAGAGACCTCATTGGTGAAGCTAACTCCCTGGGTAATCTGGGTAATGCATACTATCATCTGAAAGACTACAAAAAAGCCATTGATTACTACCAACAATATTTAGCTATTGCTAGGGAAAACCAATACCCGAGAGGTAAAGCTAACTCCCTAGCTAGTCTGGGTAATGCATACTATCATCTGGGAGATTACGAAAAAGCGATTGATTACCACCAACAATCCATAGCTATTGCTAGGACAATTAGAGACCTCATGGGTGAAGCTGCTTCCGTGACTAATCTGGGTAATGCATACTATGAGCTGGGAGATTACGAAAAAGCCATTGATTACCACCAACAATCTTTAGCTATTGCTAGGGAAATTAGAGACCGCAAGGGTAGAGATCGCTTCGTGGGTAATCTGGGTCTTGCATACTATGATCTGGAAGACTACAAAAAACCGATTGATTACCACCAACAATCCATAGCTATTGCTAGGGTAATCGGACACCTCCTGGTTGAAGCTAAATCGCTAAATAATCTCAGTACTATCTTTTTAGAAAACAATCAACTAGAACAAGCCCAAAGTAATCTGTTTTATGCCATTAAAGTTTGGGAATATATCCGCAAAATACTCAGTAACAAAGATGATTGGAAGGTTTCTATTTTTGAAGAACAAGCTCGCAGCTATCGTCTTTTACAAGAGGTATTGGTTGCTCAAGGTAAACTAAACCAAGCTTTAGAAATTTCCGAACATGGTCGCAACCGCGCTCTGATTGATTTATTAGCGGCACAGTTATCTGAAACTCCTCAAAAAACTAAAGTTCCTACTCTTAAAGACATTCAAGAGATTGCTAAACAACAACAAGCCACCTTGGTACAATATTCGATTGTTGATGACCAGATTTATAGTTGGGTGATTGCTTCCACTGGTGAGATTACTTTCCGTAGTAATAGGTTACCCCAAGATACCACTCTGGCGGAACTAGTCAAAGTCAGTCGTGAGCAGATTGGTGTCAGAGGTCGAGGTAATCAGAATGCTGATTCACCACCAAACCCTAACAATAGTAATCCACTACAACAACTCTACCAACTCCTGATTACTCCCATTGTTGACTTATTACCTGAAAGCGAATCAGACCGTATTATTTTTATCCCCCATCAAGAACTATTTCTGGTCCCCTTTGCTGCTCTCCAAGATGATGACGGAAATTATCTAATCGAAAACCATACCATTCTCACTGCTCCTTCGATCCAATCCCTGTCGTTCACCCGTAAACATTGGCATCGAGTCCAACACAGCAACGGAAAACCATTGATTGTGGGTAATCCCACCATGCCCAAAATTAATGTAGGACTGGAACAAATACCGTTAGACCCTCTACCGGGTGCAGAAACAGAAGCATTAACCATTGCTCAATTGCTGAAGACCACTGCTCTGATTGGACCAGAAGCAACAGAATCAACCATTGTGGAAAAAATGGCCAATGCTTCCGTTATCCATTTAGCCACCCATGGTTTACTCGATGATGTCAATGGTATTGGTTATCCCGGTGCGATCGCATTAGCTCCTGACCAACCAGACCATGATGGCTTTCTCACCAGTGATGAAATTCTGATTGGTTACGGACTACCGGAAAAACCGTTATTGAAAGCAAGGTTAGTAGTCCTGAGTGCTGGTGATACTGGTAGGGGTGAGATTAAAGGGGAAGGGGTAGTTGGTTTATCCCGTTCTTTGATTGCGGCAGGTGTACCCAGTTTGGTGGTGTCCTTATGGAAAGTGCCTGATCATGATACGGCCAAGTTGATGAGGGAGTTTTATACGAATATTTACACCCACAAATTCGATAAAGCGAAAGCCATGCGAGAGGCGATGTTATCCATGCTTAATGATGGAGATGGTAATCCAGACCCGAAAGCTTGGGCGGCTTTTACTGTTATTGGTGAAGCGAGGTAGAGAGGGTAGGGAGGGGCTGCGTGGGTCACCTGCGTCCGCACCTTGAAAGCCCCGTGGAAACCCCCTTTGGCGGCGCTGTATCCCTAAGTAACTTATGGGCTGAAATTATAGCAGTCGCCAGGGCAGTTAGGACATCGACATTAGTCTCACACCCTTTGTAAGCGATGCAGAGGTGCGACCCGTGGCGAATTTAATTCGCCAACGGAAAAAGCACCATTACGGTCTTGGGGGTTTCCCCCATGAGCGACTGCATCAAGAAGCGCAAGAGTTTGACTTCTGACAAATGACTTCTGACAAATGACTTCTGCTATATTACCCAGTAAGGATTTCAGCTTACATATCGCCCCCCCAGCTACTCTCCTTGTCAATTCCTGGTAACAACTTTATTGATTTTATAATTGTCGCTACCGGATACTAAAATGCAAAAGTGTTTTCTTAGATCGCAACCATAGCTATCAATGTAATTATTGTTTTGTAGTTGTGGATGAACTATTACGCTAGGTCTGATATAGCGTCCAACAATTACCCATCTTTCTTTATTGGAACAATTGGAAGGGGCACTGTGCATTACTTGCTCAGTAAATATAATTGCCTGACCTGCTTTTACCATTGGAATAGATTCTATCTCCCACTCGTTTTCATTAAATTGACAGACTTTAGAGTATCGTTTTGATTCTGGCTCTGCTTCCAAGTTTATGTCACACTTTTCTTCTTTCAACAATCCTTCTCCCAAAGAAACTTCAATGCTTTGAAATTGCTGACGATGGGAACCATTAGCAAAGAACAATGTGCCCATTTCAGAAGTAAGATCTTCCAAGGCTATCCACACAGTAATGTTAAGCACCTTTTCCCCTTTGGGAAAAAGTAAAAAAAGGTCATTTTCATTTATATTTGGATAATCTTCATAGTATTGAATTGCCTGATGCCAATCAATTCCCTCTTGTCCAGGCATTCTATGAAAAATACTTGTCCTCCATAATAATAAGTTTGCTTCCCCGAGTTGGTTTAAGCGAGACACCACTCTTTTGTCTTCAAAAATGTCAGACAAAAGCTTACAGTATAAATGATGGTTATGTGCTGTTTTTACACCAAAATCACTATGTGAAAAAGTTAAGATTTTCTGCTCGTCCAGCAATTCAATTTGGCTAATTGCTTCTATTTCTTTTCTCACAGATTCCACTTCTTGGTATGAGAATATATCAAGGGGTCCAATCCAACCTTTATGGTAGAAAGTATTAACTTGATCATCAGTTAGTTCATACATATTATTCATACCTGATCTCATAAATTAACGTGAGTTCGACGAACTAGACAAAACTGAAAGAAAGGCGCTCGACTAGGTTTGAAGCAATGAGATCTGTGCCAGCTACGACCAGTATTGTATCGCGAAAGGACATCACAGGCATTTTCTGTGAGGTAGACGATTTTTGCCAATTGTTCGAGCACTATTGGCAGGGTCGTTCCCCAATTACCTTCCATGCTTGGGGAACGACCCTGCCACTAAAAGATGAGGATAGCGTGAGATGGCTGACCATAGCGTACCCAGGGTAAACGCATCTTATTTTGAAATACCTAGTGGATATGAGATTGAGCCAATCAGTATTTATGCTTATTAATTTTGATAACCCTTGTCCAGCTATAATGCGATCGCTATTTTTCTAGTAGTTGCGTAGGGTATGTTAGAGAGGGGCTGCCACTCATTGTCCGCCTCAACGTCCAGGTTGGGACAGCCCGTCTGGGAATTGTAACGGGCAAGATGCCCGTTCCACCAAGATGCCCATTCCACCAAGATGCCCGTTCCACCAAGATGCCCATTCCACCCACCGGCTCAAACAGTAACTGTTCCCTATTCCCGACTCCCGACTCCCGACTCCCGATTCCCGACTCCCGATTCCCGACTCCCGACTCCCTGCTCCCTGAATCATTGCATAGGATCAGGAATCTCTCAGATATAGGGAAGTAGGGAATAATTCAATATCCGATATGAAACTTAAGCACGTCTTATGGTTGGGACTTCTCACTGTCTGCCTCACTCCTAGGGAATTGCCTGTTGTGGCTAGATTCCTCACTTTACCACCAGTGGCTCAAGAACAAAACACGGTTAGCCCAGAGCAAGAGGGGAATTTAGCCCCTAGGGATGCCATAGTTCAAGTAGCCATTAATCAAGCAGAGGCGGACAAACTATTTAAGCAAGGACTTAGTCACCTTCGTCGCAGTAAGTTCCCAGAAGGATTAGAGTCTTGGCAGCAAGCATTGGTGATTTATAAACAAATTGGAGACCGCCTGGGTGAAGCTAACTCCCTGAATAATCTGGGTAATGCATACAATCATCTGGGAGACTATAAAAAAGCGATTGATTACTACCAAAAATCTTTAGCTATTGCTAGGGAAATTGGACACCGCGAAGGTGAAGCTGGCTCCCTGACTAATCTGGGTAATGCATACCAGAATCTGGGAGACTATAAAAAAGCGATTGATTACTACCAACAATCGATAGCTATTGATAGGAAAATCTCAGACCGCCTGGGTGAAGCTTCCTCCCTGAATAATCTGGGTAGTGCATACGATAATCTGGGAGACTATAAAAAAGCGATTGATTACCACCAACAATCTTTAGCTATTGTTAGGGAAATCTCAGACCGCCTGGGTGAAGCTTACTCCCTGAATAATCTGGGTAATGCATACTATGATCTGGGAGACTATAAAAAAGCGATTGATTACCACCAACAATCGATAGCTATTGCTAGGGAAATCGGACACCGCCTGGGTGAAGCTCGGTCCCTGAGTAATCTGGGTAATGTATACGATAGTTTGGAAGACTACAAAAAAGCGATTGATTACTACCAAAAATCTTTAGCTATTGCTAGGGAAATCGGACACCGCGAAGGTAAAGCTTCCTCCCTGAATAATCTGGGTAATGCATACGATAATCTGGGAGACTATAAAAAAGCGATTGATTACTACCAACAATCTTTAGCTATTGCTAGGGAAATCGGACACCGCAAGGGTGAAGCTGTCTTCCTGAATAATCTCGGTGCTACATTCTTAAAAAAGAATCAACTAAAACCAGCCCAAACTCACCTGTTTGATGCCATTGAAATTTGGGAATATATCCGCCAAGACCTCGGTAACGAAGATGATTGGAAGGTTTCTATTTTTGAAACACAAGCTGCCAGCTATCGTCTTTTACAACAGGTATTGGTTGCTCAAGGTAAACCAAAACAAGCCTTAGAGATTTCCGAACGGGGTCGCAACCGCGCTCTGATTGATTTATTAGCGGCACAGTTATCTGAAACTCCTCAAAAAACTAAAGCTCCTACTCTTAAAGACATTCAAGAGATTGCTCAACAACAACAAGCCACTTTGGTGGAATATTCCATTGTTGATGACCAGATTTATATTTGGGTGATTGCTCCTACTGGTGAGATTACTTTCCGTAGTAATACATTACCACAAGATACTTCTCTGGCCGAACTAGTCAAAGTCAGTCGTATGCAGATTGGTGTCAGAGGTCGAGGTAATCAGAATGCTGCTTCACTACAAACCACTAACGATAGTAATCGACTACACCAACTCTACCAACTGCTGATTACTCCCATTGTTGACGTATTACCAATAAACCCATCAGACCGTATTATTTTTATTCCCCATCACTCACTATTTCTAGTCCCCTTTGCTGCTCTCCAAGATAATAACCACAAGTATCTAATCGAAAACCATACCATTCTCACTGCTCCTTCGATCCAATCCCTGTCGTTTACCCGTCAACATTGGCATCGAGTCCAACACAGCCGGGGAAAACCATTGATTGTGGGTAATCCCACCATGCCTACGATTAAAATAGGACTAGAACAAAAACCCTTAACCCCTCTACTGGGTGCAGAAACAGAAGCATTAACCATTGCTCAATTGCTGAATACAAAAGCTCTAATTGGTTTGGAAGCAACAGAACCAACCATTGTGCGGAAAATGGCCAATGCAAGGCTTATCCATTTCGCTACCCATGGTTTACTGGATGATGTCAATGGTATTGATTATCCCGGTGCGATCGCATTAGCTCCTGACCAACCAGACCATGATGGCTTTCTGACCAGTGATGAAATTCTGATTGGTTACGGACTACCGGAAAAATCCTTATTGAAAGCAAAGTTAGTGGTTCTGAGTGCTTGTGATACTGGTAGGGGTGAGATTAAAGGGGAAGGGGTAGTTGGTTTATCCCGTTCTTTGATTGCCGCAGGTGTACCCAGTTTAGTGGTGTCCTTATGGCAAGTGCCTGATGATGATACGGCCAAGTTGATGAGGGAGTTTTATACTAATATTTATACTCACAAAATGGATAAAGCCAAAGCCATGCGAGAGGCGATGTTATCGATGCTCAATGATGAAGATGGTAATCCAGACCCGAAAGCTTGGGCGGCTTTTACTGTGATTGGCGAGGCGAGGTAGTTGGTCGGCAGTTGGTGGGCAGTGGCTACCAACCCGATGGCAAGGTTCGGAATCTGTCTAAGCCACTGCCCACCCTACATCAAATTCTACTGTTTGACCCGGTGGTGCGTTACGGGCCGGGCTGTTCCAAGGCTGACTACGAGGCGGAAAATGAGAGGGAGCCCGTCCTATCACGCACCCTACGCAACTACATCAAATTGGTGGGCAGTGGCTACCAACTTGATGGCAAGGTTCGGAATCTGTCTGAGCCACTGCCCACCCTACATCTATTCCCGATTCCCGATTCCCTACTCCCGACTCCCTATTCCCACATAATCAACGTCCCAAATCATGGAGGGCATTAATCGCTGCAGCACACTGTTGGGTCACAGCTTGCAATTCGTCTCGCTTACTGGAGCTAGGAGGATCAATCAGCTTACCAATGCGCACGGTTAAGGGTACAGACCGTGGCATCAAGGAACCTTTTTTAACAATTGCTTGACTTCCCCACAAGGTAACCGGTAGCAGTGGTGCTTGGGCTTGGGCTGCAATCCAGGCCGCACCAAGCTTGGGGTTATGAATGCGAGCATCCCGTGTCCTGGTGCCATCCAAATACACACCAACGGCCCAGCCATTGTCGAGGCAATCGAGAGCAGAACGCAGGGCATTCCGGTCTGGTGTCCCTCGTTTAACCGGGTAAGTACCATACAATTCAATAAACTGTTTCAGGACTGGCACACGAAACAATTCTTCTTTGGCCATAAAGGCTACTGGACGTCCCACACAATTGGCTAAAATCGGTGGGTCAAAGTCACTAGCATGGTTACTCACCACCACCAGTGGTCCCGACGTGGGTACGTGTTTAGCACCATAAATGCGACCCCGGAAATAGGTATGGATTAAGGGGCTAACCACTGACCACTTCAGGGCGTGATACAGCAGCAGGCTGGGCAATGGTTCGCGGCTTCTAGTCACTGAGAATTTATTGGTGGATTTGGATGGTTTGGTTTCTAGTTTACTATTTGGGGGAAGGGAACAGGGAATAGCGGATCTGGGAATAGGGAACAGCGGATCACCGCAACAGGGAAAAAATCTTGTTTACCTCACTACCGACTCCCTCGGTGCGCTTTCCGTTGGCGAATTAAATTCGCCACGGGTCGCACCGCTCCCGACTCCCTACTCCCGATTCCCTACTCCCTAAATTTCATCCCAACCACTGACCCCAGAAGACATCACATAACTAGTTACGCTAGCTTCAAAAAAGTTGGCTTTAGTATGAGCATCTTTTTTAGTATCAGAAAAACGCTCTAAGTGGCTGTAGGGACTCTTTTGATAGTTTTCGCCCTTGTAAAGGGGGTCTAATCCAATAGAACGTAACCTGATATTGGCGAGATACTTGGTGTAGTGCTCAGTACTCCGTTCGGTAATCCCTAAAATATCGTTACCAACAATATGATTAGTCCAGCGACATTCATGCTCCACTGCTGTGGCAAACATTTCATAAATTTGCTCACTGGAATAGGGAAATACGTCCATGGCCATGGGGATTAACTTTTGATAAAGGCGGACATGACTCAGTTCATCTCGATTAATCATTTTAAAAATGTCCGCTGAGCCTGGCATCAGCATCCTAGAGGCGAGATTGTAGAAGTAAATGAAGCCATTATAGAAGTACATTCCTTCTAATAAAAAGTCAGCCAGTAAGGAAACAAAATAGTTTTCTGGGGTGGGATTATCAACATACTTTTGATAGAAACTGGCGACAAATTCGCATCTATCCCTGAGCACTTTATCAGTGCGCCAGAATTCATAGACTTTACTTCTATGTTCAGTAGGGATAACGGTTTCAATGATATATTGATAACTTTGATTGTGCATCCCTTCCTGAGAAATTTGTTCCGCCATACACAGACTAACTTCTGGGGCAGTAATGCTACTTTTGATGTGAGGAATATTGCAGGTTTGAACGGAATCTAAAAAGGTTAAATAGGAGAGAATCCCATCATAAGCATAACGTTCTGCTGGCGTTAAATTGGAGTAATCTGTTACATCTTGAGTTAGGTCTAGTTTCTGGGGAATCCAGAAATTCTCCCGCATCTGTTGATACAACCCAATTGCCCAAGCATAACGGACATCATTGAGTTGCATCAAGTTAGTGGTATTACCAAACCAAATTGAACGGTGTTCAGTTTTGTCATCCCCATCTGGATTAAAGATAGGGTTAATTGGCATTGTAGTTAGCATTTTTTTTCTAGGGAGTCGGGACTCGGGAGTCGGGAGTCGGGAACAGGGAACAGAGAGTGTGGGGAGTGGGCGCGGGAAGTTTGGGGAGGGTGGGGAGCAACAGCCATCAGCTATCAGCTATCAGCCATCAGCCATCAGCCATCAGCTATCAGCTTGTGAATAACACAGGTAAGCATTTGTTTAATCTGAGTGAAGTCACAGGCTGGAAGCCTGTGCCACAAGGCTGACCGCTGACCGCTGACCGCTGACCGCTGACCGCTGACCGCTGACCTATGCTTCACAGGCTGGAAGCCTGTTCCACAAAGCTGACCACTGACCACTGACCACTGACCGCTGAATGCTTACTAACTAATTCGCGCAAGCGATACAAGTGTTGTCTAATTCTTTGAAGTTGTCACGCTGGACGGTTCGGATATAGTACACGGCTTTACATCCTAATTCCCAAGCCATGACTAGGGTTTCATAGATGTCTTTGGCTTTGAGGGTGCGTTCAGGTTCGTCTGGGAAATAGACTCCTTGGTTTAAGTTAAATAACAATTCCATGGAAATCCCAGTATCAATCCATTGCTGGATAGTGGCGATTGCTTTAACAACTTTTTTCTGATCAAAGTTTTTGTTTTCGTGGTATAACCAAAAATTGTCTTTAATAAAGGGTGGGGCAATGGGTACAGTGCCTTTTGCCCATTTGTCATAGAAGAATTTGCTGTGAACTGGTAAGACACTAGCGGTACACCCTTGTACTAAGGATGAGGATGTATTGGGTGCGATCGCACTAATATGAGAATTGCGAATCCCAAATTGTTGAATATCCTGAGATAGGGCTACCCAACGCTCTCCATGCTGGGAATTTTCTACAAACCATTCCACCGGTTTAGCGCCAATTAGCTTACCTTTACTCCACTCACTACCATCGAAAGCAGCGTAAGCACCACGTTCGATAGCCAGTTCCATAGATGCATGGGTGCAGTAGTAGCCAATATCCTCAAATAAGTTACTAATTTCCTTGAGGTTGTTATAGGTTAGCCACCGTTTAGCTAACCAATCCGCTAATCCCATACAACCTACTCCGATGGTGCGGTATTTCTGATTGTGACTATGAGCTGCTTTAAAAGGAGGAGTGCTTAAATCAATAGTGTTATCCAGAATCCGCACTGCTAGACGACAGATATTGGGCAATTCAGTTTCTTCAATATTGGCGAGATTGATCGAGTCCAAATTGCAACAGTGAGCAGCATGTCCAATTTCGACATTAGAGAAACTTTCGGTACAAAGATTTACCGCTGGGATGTAGCCCTGGTGTTGATTAGGATTAGCGCGGTTAATGGTATCCTTGAACGCCAAGTAAGGCATTCCGGTCTCTACTTGCGATCGCATAATCGTCTTGAAGAGTTCCCGAGCATTCACGGTCTTATAGAGAGTCAGGGTTTCGCCGATGGCTGCTTCAATGGTTTGATAGGCGCTTTCAAACTCTTCTGCCCAAAGTTCCGATAGCTCAATGCCTAGCTTGATCCGTACTTCATAGGGATCGATTAATGTCCAGTCTTCTTTATTAACCACCCGACGCATAAACTCATCGGGAATCACCAATTGGGGAAAGATATCATAAGCCTTGCGCCGGGGATCGCCATTTTCCGCTTGCATCTCCAGAAACTCTGGCACATCGAGATGCCACACATCTACACTAACGGTGACTGCCCCTGCCCGACGGCCTCCTTGATTAACTGCGATCGCAGTATCGTTAAGCAGTTTAATCCAAGGAATTACCCCGCCCGAAGCATTGGCTTTGCCCATCACCCAGCTACCGGTTGACCGAATCCGGCTGACATTGACCCCAACACCACCACCGTTTTTGGAGATTCTGGCCGTATCAGTAATTCCTTCAAAGATGCTTTCCAGGTTGTCATCAATGCTAGTGATAAAACAGGAAGACAGAGACCCCTGAGGAATTCTGAGATTAGCCAGGATCGGGGTAGCTAGAGATATTTTCCGTTGTGCGATCGCTTCATAAAATCGCCTTGCCCAACCTAGTCTATCTTCCGGGACTTCCACTGACCCTAGCAGCAGAGCACAAGTTAAAAATGCCTCTTGGGGCAACTCATCCCCTAGGAGATACCGACGAGTTAGCAGTACAGCCCCTGCATAATCATAATCCGTGTCCCAATCCCGATTAATCCAAGAACCTGCTTCTTTTAGCTCCTCAGTCGTATAGGTTAAGATACTGGGGTCATATTGACCAGACTCTACTTTGGAGCGAACAGTTCTAGGGTAGTCACCGTACTCATAACCACGGTTTACCAGGGTGTCTTTCCATAGACTCCAGATCTGTAGTCGTCCTGCTACATAGCGCCAGTCAGGCTGATCAGGACTACACATTTCCAGGGCACAGTTGATCAAGTTATCCTGAATCTCTCTGGTAGTAACACCATCACGCAAGCGGGTAGTGAGTCCGGCTTCTAGAGTGATCGGATTGACATCCTTGCCAGCACAAGCCCACTCAACAACAGCACGAATTTTCGAGATATCAAGGGAAGTCAGAGAACCATCGCGTTTGATCACCTGAATATTACCTTGATTTTGGGTTATGGTTGTTGCCGACAGGGTTTGTTGCATTTTCACTGGTTGGGCAGAATATTAGATTTAACACACCATGACTTGCTAACCCCTAGGTACAACACTACCAATAGGGTTAACTCTTTAATTCCCAAGCTCTACTATACTAAATCTGGATTGACTTGGCTTATAGTTGTTGCCGACAGGGTTTGTGGCCTTTTCAGCAGTTGCTCAGAATCTTAGATATAATACACTATTGCTTGCTAACCTCAAGGTACAACACTACCAATAGGGTTAACTCTTTAGTTTCCAAGCTCTACTATACTAAATCTAGAGTAAGTATAGCAGTAAAATTTATCAACTTTTTTAAGTAACTGACCAAGTAACTCCCCACACCTGCCACACCTGCCGCGCCACTCTGTCTTTCCCTGTTTTACTCATCCCTGACCTTGTCTAATTGTTCTGTTAAACTGAGTACTTGCACCATTGTCATTAATCCTAGGGTGGGCAGTGCCTACCAACGCGCTTTGCAAGCTTGATTATCTGTCTGGTGCACTGCCCACCCTACATGAACTACATGAACTGACCTTGTCTAATTGTTCTGTTAAAGTTATAATAGTGGAATTTGCCATCAGCTTTAGCCCTTGACCGTTCACCATGATGATCACTGCCCAAGACATGACTGCTATTGATGAGAAGCTCTCCAAACGCTTTATTGAACTCGATCCAGAGGGCTACTTCATTATTTACATAGACCGAGAGGCAAGTCTGATCTGTGCTGAACACTACAGTAACAAAATTAATGAGAAAGGCTTAGCAGTTGATCCAGAAACCGGAGAACCATTTCCCTGCGATGGTAAATTAAACCGTACTCCCACCGCTATTTTCAAAGGTAGGACAGCCAAGGAACTAGGCATGAAAATTACCGAAGAAACTAAACCCTGTCCTTTAAGTCGTTTCGATCACGCCCTTTACCTAGGACGAGAATTTGTCAGAGCCGAGATAGCCATGATCAATGGCGAAGAGTATATTCAAGATTAGTGAATAGGTAAGCATTCAGCCATCAGCATTCAGCTATCAGCATTCAGCTATCAGCATTCAGCTATCAGCATTCAGCTATCAGCATTCAGCTATCAGCATTCAGCTATCAGCATTCAGCTATCAGCATTCAGCTATCAGCATTCAGCCAAAGACTATGAATCCCTGACAGCAGACCTAAAAGAGATTAAACGAATGCTTACCTGTTTTCTTAAAAAGCTGACGGCTGACCACTGATAGCTGATAGCTAATGCTTACCTGTTTTCTTAAAAAGCTGACGGCTGACGGCTGATAGCTAATAGCTTACGAGCTAAGTCAGGTCTGTCGGTGATTATACCATGTACCCGATTATCATTTAGAAGCTTTCCAATCGTTTTTTGATCATTTACAGTCCAAACAAAAACCGGTTTGCCCTGTTTAGCAGCAATTTTCAATAAACCAAATTTTAACGTTTCCCACTGTAGTGCTAGTATATATGGGGTAAATCTGATCAGTTTCTGAAACACCAAAATCCCGAAAACCCTCAGTAATATAATCATAAATTTATTATTTTTTTTACTTAATAACAATCCCGTTTTAACTTCAGGATAATTTTATTTTATCCATCTTAACGATGGAATATTAAATGATAAAATTACAAAGTAATCTATGTTGGTATATCCCATTACTAAGGCCATGACTTTTTCTTCATAGCCTTCCTCTTTTAATTCAACCGCTAGTTTAATCTTGTTACGAGTCAGTCTTAAAACGTCTTCAACCGTAGGCACTCTAAACCCTTGCTGACCAGCAATGCGATTTATTTCGGGAGCATCCCAATTTGGCACGTTAGCTCTTTTTAGGGGGCTGAAACCCTTGAAATATCGTTGCTTTGGGTAATATTGTTTCCAAAATGGGATGCTCCCTTTATTTCTGCAAAGCTTAACTGACTGATAGCTTTATTAGCTATCATTGGATCATGATGGGAAATCAATACCCCATCTTTAGTGATTCTTACATCAAATTCGATAAAGTCAGCCCCAAGTTCAATCGCTTTTTCTTTGGCTTAAATAGTAGTAGTATTTTCTTTGGCACAATTAGAAGCTCCACGATGGGCAATTATCCTATTAGTCAGCATATGTAGCAAAGGGAACAGGGAATAGGGAACAGGGACTTCGGAGCAGGGAACAGGGTAAGTGTGGGAGGTGTGGGAAGTGTGGGAGGTATGGGTAGGTGGGGAGTCAGATGAGCAACGGTTGTGTCCCCCCCTTGTTAAGGCGTTCAAGGCGGGGAGGCAAGCCATTGCACACAACCCCTCCCCCATGAGCCACTGCATCGCTCTTTGCTACTGATCCGAAGTTCCCGACTCCCGACTCCCGACTCCCTCGGTGCGCTTACAGTCGTCGAATTAAATTCGCCACGGGTCGCACCGCTCCCGACTCCCGACTCCCGACTCCCTATTCCCTAAAATCTCAAATATAGCTCACCTATTTGAGAAGCGCTATATCATCGAGGTGCTGGCAAGTCATGAACATTGCGAATGGTCACGGAGCGAGCTAACTTATAGGCTGCATAGGAATCCACCAAACCGGATCCAGTTGCTCCGTCGTGTCCCTCTCCTGCTGGTTGACCATGGGCGCTCTTGCCCAGCTTAACATCTCGCGCTGATGCCCGTAGAATCTGCTTAATCAGGGATGGAGACAGACCAGGTTGCACCTGCTTAAGCAAGGCACAAACACCCGCTACTTGGGGAGAAGCAGCACTAGTACCGCTGATCACCGCCCAGCCATCATCAGTAGCCGTTTCGTCCTGATTCGGATACTCACCGCCGCCCAAGCCTTGGTCAATTTCGTCCCCTGGTTCAACGGGCAACATGATATAGGCAGCCCGGGGTCGCATTCCCACCAGTCCACACAGATCAGGGACGTGGCGTCCTGGATAAATTTGGCTATCAAAGCTACTGGCGTAGTTGGAAGCTTCTAACCGAAAGTCATTGCCCTCAACAGTATCGTGGGCATAGACTCCACCCACAGAAATCACTTCTGGCATCTGACCAGGAAATCCATAGTGTCCGTTACCAGCAGAGAAACAGACGGTAATACCACGCTCTTTGACTGCTTCAATAACTGCTGCCTCTAGGGGCTTGAGGAAATTCGGTAGATGGCCTTCTGGGATACTCATGCCCCAGCTGTTGGTCATCACCGCTGGATGTAAATCCGATGCCATCTTAAACGCCAGGGTGGGGTTACTCCCCATTTTGACACCAATAAAGTCAATATCCGGTGCATTGGCAAAAATATTTGCTGCTTCAGCCGTACCATGACCATTCTCATCCCGCTCCACGTTTTGAGCATCTGGTGCCAGGGTTGCCTGGTAGTTGTAGCCATGCCACTCGTAAAAGGGATGCTTGTAGAATCCAGTGTCTACCATTGCTACTAAAACTCCCTTACCGGTTACCCCGACTTTGTGGACAGGGGTCGAGCGACATACCATAGCTACATCAGAGGGAACATTAAGGTGATGATAACGAACCCGTGGAGGCAGTGGCGACTCAAATAAAATCGGTGGACGTTGGGGATAAGCGCGCTCTATCAACCCAGATAGCTCTTCGGGAATGGTAAAGGGAGCACCAGCAACATGGCGCAAGAAGGTCACTTGTCCCAGGTTCGGATGAGCCTCGCTAATGAGTTGGCTGTCCCGTTCAACTCGGGTGCTAAAGACCCGTTCCCACAGTTCCCGTGGTCCATCAGCACTAATGGAAAAGGTTCCGATTTGCTGGACGCGAAAGCCAAGGGATTGTAAAACATTTGCAGCTTGAATGCCCCGTCCAGGGGGTGGGGCGAATTGTTGAAGATTCTCCGGTTGGAGGTAGGTGTCAGTGGCGAACATGGACTGGCCACTTTCTGATACGAGAATGGCTTCAAAGGAAACTCGCTCTTGTCCAGTCTGTAGTTGTTGTATCATAATTATCCTGTTAGTTAAATCCTAGTTAGACAGCGGTTGATGACTATGGCTGTCTTTGTTGATCAACAAACCAAGTTGGTTTACTTCTTTGGTTTACTTCTTTAGTGTGGTATATGTGATCACATATTGACGTCACCCTCGTGGGTACTTGTGTTTTGTTCGGTTTTTGTTTAAAATTCCCCAGGGTGTTTTTGACTATTGAACAAACCGTGTGACGCATTCCCCCACCTCGTTCAGGTGGGGGTTAGTCCATGCCAAAACCAATCGCTAAAAACATGAAGCAAAAATTAAATAATTGCCGCCTTATATTTGATAGGTTAAAATAATAAATATAATTTATTTTATTTAGACCAGTGAAAGCGGCAACCAAAGTAATTAGAACCGATAAGTGGAAACTAAATCCAACCCCCGATCAAAAATTGCTATTTGGGGAGACGGTTAAGGTGTACCGCCGTGCTTGTCGATATTTGGTTGGAATCATTTATACTCACTGGTCTGAATTAGGTTGCTTGACAGCTGATCAACTAACTCCTGCTGTTGAACGTCTAATGCATGAGACTGCCAAGCGTCCTAATATAAAGTATCCTCAGTTTAATCAAGCATTCTACAAATTTCCCAGTTATTACCGTCGTGCTGCGATTCGGCAAAGCCGACGCTTCGCGAACGCTTTTGCTGCGGGTCAGGTTAGTAGTTTTGTGACCCGTTACCGAGAATGGCAAGCGGGCACTAGAAAAAGACGCAGCGATAGTCCTCCGAGACTGAATGCTGATACTGGTTGCTACCCAGCTTTATACAAGGGTCAATGCTATAAATTACATGGCTTTAACCAAGTCGATATCAAGGTATTTAATGGCTTAGATTGGGTTTGGACTACAGTTCAAATTACCGGCCTAAGAGAAAGACACCAAATAGCTAGTAACAAAATACTATCGCCTTCATTGATATTCAATGAAAGGGTCTGTCATTTATCCGTTCCGTTCAGTTGTAAGCCAGAAAAACGAAAACCAGAGGCTAATGTAACAGCAGTAGATCTAGGAATTAATACTACTGCGACAATCTCAGTTGTAACCCACAGCGGCACTGTAATCCACAGGAAATTTATACACCCAGGAAGAGACATAGACCGTCGGGATAAGCGACTAAAGTCCGTATCTATGCGGGCATCTAAGACTATGGGCAAAGGAGGAAAACTTCATAAAGGTTTTTGCTCCAAGACCTATCAAAAATGCCGGAGAATCAATCACCAAATCGGGCACATTGTTTCTAAGCGAATTGTTCAGATTGCTGAAGAGTTTAACTCCGAAGCAATTGTGTTTGAGAGTCTTAAGGGATGGAAGCCCAAAGGGGGACGGAAACGCTCTAACCTCCGGCAAAGGTTTCATGGATGGCTCAAAGCAAAAATTCGCGATTTTACTGAGATGAAATGGGTTGAGTTAGGCGGCAAAGTAATAGAGGTTGTGGCAGCTTATACCTCCAAACTCGCCTACGATGGTTCCGGCAAGGTCAAACGTGATTCAAAAAATTATGCCCTAGCAACCTTCTCCTCAGGTAAGCGGTTTAATGCCGTTCGCGTAGCGTGGCCTACGGCCAATCTAAACGGCGCTTACAACATTGGTGCTAGAGGTGTGTTTAAACTCACTAACAGAAATGGTAGTGGGGGTCGTTCCAGCAAAAGCCCTGGACGATCGCCTAGAAGCTGGGCTTGCCTGTGTGATCTCTGGGTTAGGGATAACCAAAGATTAGCATAGGACACCTCCACCTCGGCGATAGCCAGGTGGGGGAAGCTTCATGATTTGACTATAGAAAACTACAGGCACGACCCGATTGTGCCTCTAGCCTGGACAATGTTCGGATTATCGTTAACTGGATCAGAAAAATTCTGGGGGTTCTACAAACATCACCCCAGTTACCAAGGTTTGTAGTTGCTCAGGAATTTGTAGATTGTCAACCGCAGCTTTGGGATAGGTAACGTCACTGCCATCTATCTCCTGGATCAGGGTTTTCTGCTGTGGTTGGAAGGAAACATTGAAAGTTGATTCCCACAGGGATTGCGGGGCTTGTACACTGATAGTCGGTCCAATGTGCAGGATCCGGAAGCCAAGTTGTTGTAGAGCTAAAGCAGCTTGTCTAGAGTGGTTGGGGGATGACTGAATTTCTGCTGAAATCGTGTTTTCCGGCATAGAACCCCTCCGATGGAAAGTCTGGCGTCGTTGATTTTTGGGTAGGGGCGACCCATTCGAGCCAGTAATTCGGGCAAGTAATTAATGGCTCAAACCCTAGGTTTTATGTGCTTTTGCTTCGCCCTCCCATAGGCTAACCTAGAGTTTCCCTCAATTAAGGGTAACTTGTCAAGCTATAGCGCTACCCCCGCTGGAATCCGGATTCTGGAATCCGGATTCCGGAATCGGGCGGGGGAAGAGTGTGGTTAGAGGGGCGGGTGCGCGTGGGGAGAGGCAGGGCTGTTTAATTCTTTGGCATAAATTGTCAGATCAATGGGATTGAAAGGAAGGTGGGGTGCTGGGGAGAGGTTTTTTTTGAGGTTAAAAATCCCTATCTCCCTATCTCCCTATCTCCCTACATCCCTACCAATCACATTTTAGTCGGACAATGAAACAGCGCTGTTTTGATAGTCCTGAATAGGACCGAAAAAATTCACCAGCTCTTTTCTGTAGATTAGCTCCAGGTCATGGAATCAAGTTTGGTGCCAGTTCAAAAGTGAGGGGATTTTTTTATTGGTATTAATTTATACACAAAAAATACAAAAGTTATACGTTTTATACGTTAGCGCTAACGCGATCGCAATCATCAGATTTGCAAACTATAAATATCAGTTAATTTACTTAACGTGATTTTACTGACAGCTCAGGCTATGATCGAGTTAGTCACACAATTAGTAAACCAATTAGTTACAGACTACAGTCAATTAATTAATTCAAATAACTAGGGCGTCTATAACATGAACATAACTAAATTTTTAAGCAGTGGATTAGTTTTAGGGTCTATAGTTTTGGGAGCAGTAGGACAAGCCCAGGCAGCTGATATCGTCAAGTCCTGGTTAGCCGATGAAGCTCATAGCAACCCAGACACATATTGGTCAGGACATGCTTTCTGGTTACCTGAGTTGGACTCAGGGAGATTTGTATTTGACACTTCAGGTATCTTTAATGAATACGATGATGGGAGTGCTAATTTGTTGGGTACCATCGTTTCCGAAAAAGATGATACTAAACAATGGGAGGTTGATATTTGGTTCGAGAGCACACCAGAACCTTGGGGAGGACCTAAAAAGGAACTACCGAAGTCTGAATACGTAGAAAAAGGTGGCCCCGTCGATACTAGTAATTGGCGCTACTATAACATGGATGAAACTCGGGCGACCTTAAGTGGCCTAGGTTTCTACGATGGCAAGGAACTGAATCTTTACCAAAGACCTGAAAATGGTAAATACGCCTTCCAGGTTGGGGTTGGAGCTAATGGCAAAAACACTAACTTTGGTATGTCTGGCTGGCTAGGTGCTACGGGTTCTTTTACTCTTAGCAATGCTGATATTAATGTTGATCTAACTCTGGATCCTAACCATCCTTCCAATTCTCAACCTGTTCCTGAACCCATGACAATGGGCTTGTTCAGCCTAAGCTTGCTGGGATTAAGTGTGACGTCATTAAAGCGCAAGTCTAAGGAATTGGTCTGACCTAGGAATTTTAAAGATTCCCGGATTTTTTCGTCGGCATAGCTGATTCAACCAGTTCTCTGTAGGAACTAGACCACTTTCTCGTAGTCTGTTCCTTTTTTAGGTTTTGTGGTAAGCATTCAGCTATCAGCTATCAGCTGTCAGTTCTCAGTTCTCAGTTCTCAGTTGTGACTTGGCCACTGACAAGTTTCTAGTTTCTAGTTTCTAGTTTTAAGTGACTATCAACCAAGAAGGATAAGTAGTAAACTGGATAGGTTATAAAACTAGTAAGCTCAAACTATTAATCTCAAAAGATTAAATAGTACATTAACTCAGATGTCAGCTGAGGATTAAGCTCAAGGCGTCGTTGAAGGTCAGCCAGATTACGGTATGGGCCACCATCAAAGCGATTTTGCATGATCGCTCTAGCTAAAAACAAGTCCACTGCTGGAATTTTCGTCAACTGTTCTAGAGATGCGGTGTTAGGGTTGACTAGCCCAGGCGTTACTAAACTCTCAGCATCGTAGTAACAAAACCTCAAAATTGGTTGCAAGGGTGTCAGACGTTGTACTGACCAACCTAGGGCAGCGGCCAAATCTTCTAAGCAGCAAAATTGCACACCGCTGCTGGTGAGTTCAAAAAGCGTCCGCGCCTGATGGATAGATATCCCTGGCAATCTCAGCCAATCATCCACACCAGCTTGATTCACATCAATGGTGAGCCCCAATTTGGCAGCTACAGCAATTTCTTCTGTGGATTGTAGCCGATAGTAGGGGTCACGCTTCAGCCTATGCTGAATTGATTGCTGATTTGGGTTTTGTCGAGTCTTGGGTGATAGCCAATCAAAAATTGCCATGAAACTCAAGCAATTAGGTCAAGTAATTGACGACGTTTTTGTTCAAATTCATACTCAGACACTAGTCCCTCCTGACGCAGGCTGTCTAGCTGTCTTAGGGCATCGGCAATTTCCCCTACCTTGGCTGGGTCAATCCCAGCCGATGGATTCTCTGAGGAAGATACTGTAGACTCAATACCGAGGTTAAAATTGAGGTCAAACTGATCTTGACTTTGTAGTAAATACCACACCCCCTCTATAGCACTAGCAATGCGAGGAATGGGTGTCCAACACAGGAGTAAGTACATTACTCCCCAGAAGGGTTGTCCGAGATAAAATTTGTGTAATCCACAAACGGGGAGCACTACCCCACTCAATGCCAGTAGGGAAGCGACTTTACGGCTTTTTGGCTTGCTCAACATACTTGCTTTGACCCGCGTTGAATAGCTTGGTGGAGATCCAAAAACTTTCAATCCTATGTTCCTATAATAATTACTTATCTCAGAGTCGAAACTTAGAGGTTACAGGTTATAGGTTGTTCCCGTAGCGTGGCCTTTTGGCCAAGGTTAACAGGTTACAGGTTAATAGGTTGAAGGTTCAACGGTCTAACCTTCAACGGTCTAACCTTCAACGGTCTAACCTTCAACGGTCTAACCTTCAACGGTCTAACCTTCAACGCTCCAACCTACCCTACAACGAACGCCTTGGGCGAACAACTGACTAATCTTCAACGGACTAATACGGAAAACCGAATTTTGTCCAGGTTTGACGCTACATTAAAATGTGATTAGAAGCGGCGATTGAGTACAACCAAACCGGTTGACAGGTAAGAGCAATGGGTTTTTTTGATTCGGAAATTGTCCAAAAAGAGGCAAAACAGCTGTTTGAAGATTACCAAGAGCTGATTAAATTGGGCAACGACTATGGCAAGTTTGACCGTGAAGGCAAAAAGATTTTCATCGATCAGATGGAACAGATGATGGAGCGCTATCGTATTTTTATGAAGCGCTTCGAGTTATCCGATGACTTCATGGCTCAGATGACCATAGAGCAGCTCAATACTCAGTTAGGTCAATTTGGGATCACCCCTCAGCAGATGTTTGACCAGATGAACATGACATTGGAGCGGATGAAGTCAGACCTAGAGAAGCAATTGTAGTCAGGAACGCCCTTGGTGGGGGTGGGTATACATGGACATCTGCCAAGACAGCTGAGAGCTTAGGGTCTTAGGCTCAGGATTGAGAGTGCCTTAGTAAGGAGCCGCCAATAATGACGGCTGATATCCCTAATTTATCTAGAATTTATCTAGATCGAGGACGCTTAAATTTTGAGGGTCGAGGGAAGTATCTCACTGGCTCGTTCCGCAAAGCGTAAGCCATAAACCTCCGCCAGATCGGTGCGGCATAGCCACCACCTGTTACCCCTCGCCCAAGGGGTCGGTTGTTGTCTCGACCAATCCAAACTGCGGTAGCCATCTGGGGTACATATCCCACAAACCATACATCTCGCTCTGAAGAGGTTGTTCCTGTCTTACCCGCCGCCTGACGCCCTATGTAGGCAGATTTTCCGGTACCTCCGTTAATTACACCGGTTAGGGTATGGTTAAGGGAAGCAACCGCCCATTGATCTAGCACCAGCTTAGGCTTAGGGGTATTATCTAGCAGCACATTGCCTTTACTATCGGTCACTCGGACAATTAAGGTAGTGTCAGAGTGCCAGCCATTATTGGCAAAAGTAGCATAGGCTCCTGCCATTTCCAATGGTGTTACCCCAACTGACCCTAGGGGTAAGGATAGCACCGGTTGCATCGGACTCTTAATCCCAAGGGTCTTAACCACATCAACGACTTTATCAAGTCCCACTCTCCTGCCAATCTTCACCGCTGGCACATTGCTCGATTGAACAATTGCGGTGCGAATGCTCATGGCACCAGAGTAGCCACCACCATAGTTTTTGGGTCTGTAATAGCCTCTACCATCTCGATAACGAACGGGGGTATCGTAAACAGTGGAACGGGGGGAATATTTACCTGTGGCAAAGGCAGTATAGTAAACAAATGGCTTAAAGGATGACCCAGGCTGACGTCGAGCTTGAGTAGCACGGTTGAATTTGCTCTTTTCATAGCTGTATCCCCCGACTATCGCTTTCACAAAATGGGTACGGGGGTCAACGGCGGCTAATGCCACTTGATTATCGTAAAGTCCACGGCGACGCAGGGTGTAATGAGCACGATTAATGATCTTTTCTGCCTGCTTTTGGAATTCGTAGTCAACCGTGGTCTGAACTCGCATTCCGCCCTTGGTGACCGCTTCCTGACCAAATCGCTCTTTTAACTCCACCACAGCAGCTTCTGTGACGAAAGGCAATTTACTGGTGCTCCAGGAAGTACTTTTCCCAATTAACAGGGGCTGTTCCTTAGCTTGTTTTTCTTGGGCTGCTGTAATCCATCCCAAATCCCGCATCCGCCTTAAGACAACGGCTTGTCGCTCTTTAGCTTTAGAGTAGTTGCTGAAGGGACTGTATTCTTCTGGGGACTGGATTAGCCCTGCCAACATGGCTGACTCCCCTAAGGATAGCTCAGATGCTGGCTTAACAAAGTAGCTGCGGGCAGCTGTTTCAATGCCATAGTTATTGTGACCCCAATAGATTTGATTGAGGTACAATTCCAAAATCTCGTCTTTAGAGAAGATTTGCTCAACTCGGATAGCGAGTACAGCTTCAGTGATTTTGCGGCTAAAGGTGCGTTGCCGAGTCAGAAACAGGTTTTTCACCAACTGCATGGTGATTGTAGAACCCCCCTCTACTACTGTCCCTTGTCTCCAGTTGACTAAAAAAGCACGACCGACGCTATTGGGGTTAACCCCATAGTGCATATAGAAGCGACTGTCTTCTATAGCTAGTACAGCCCGCTTGAGTTGAGGGTTGATTTGGCCGAATTCGAGCACTTCCCGATTCGCTTCCCCATGAAGGCTCACTAGAGGTCTACCCTTGACATCGTAAATGTAAGTTGTTTCTGTCGGTGTGTAGTTCCGGAGCATGCGCACATCTGGCAGGTTACGGAAGCTAGTCGCTAAGCCCACAAGTCCACCAGCTACAATCGAGCTAGCTAACATGGTAACCCCGAGGATAGTCCCTCCAGTTACCTGAGCCACCCCTTGCACAAACTGCAATACTTGTGAAGGCTTTCTTTTCCGATTTTTCCGATCTTGTGGTTGTCGAATAGTGCTATATGGCACGGTGATTTCATTTCCTTACTAAAGAACAGACATGTAAGCTAGGGGCTGTGCTTGGGGTGTTTTTTTTACTTCCTATAAGTACTTTCTATAAGACAATTCCAAGGATAGGTGGGCAGAGCAGGAATGTCTAGGACAATTATTTCTCGGTAAATTCCGGCAGTTACTTGCAAAAACTGTAAGTGTATCCATCTTTTCGGTGTATTGCTGATATATCTTGAGGGTTGCAGCTTTTATAGCCCTTCATTCCTAACGGGGTAAATCCAAAGCTTCCTTTACTTCTAGGAGTTACCTTGCCTATACCTAGTCTTTGATGTTTGGCTATGTCTCCAGTGACCCAGCCCTTAATTGGTTTTAATGGATTGTGCCTGACGGGGTAACCGTACTTGTTGAGTGCTGCTTTTTGTCTGCCTCCCTGCCCTTTGCAAGTAACTAACAGTGGCTGAGACGTTTTCAAGACTAAGGTCTCAATATCCCCAACGCAAGCAGCATCAATCCAGTGCTCCTTAGGAAGACCCAGTCTAGTCCGGTTGTACTTGGTCTGCGCTCCGGTTCCAGTAACTACAAACTTGATATTTTGGAGTACTTTCACTAACTTGTTACGAGTTGCATTTACCGCTGCCGCATCCAATAATGGTTGTTTGGCTTTAGTTTTGATTTTTTGGAGTAAACTTGGCTTCTTTTTTAGGAATTCCTCTATAGGTTTGTTTCCTTTTCGTTTATTACATTTTTCGCAGGCTAAGCAGAGATTACTGACTCGATTACTTCCACCAAATGACTTTGGGTGAATGTGCTCGATCTGCAAGGGAACAGACTGTTTACCGCAATAGGTACATTCTCTTCCCCATTTATCAAGTAAGTACTCCCTAACTTCGTAGCCAGCTAGTTCACCTTGTTGGTACTGAATACCATTGATTTCGGGATTCGGCATTTTCTGGGTATCAAACTTAACTCTTTCGACCCAAATTTCATTGACCGGGCAAAACTTGGTTAATCGCTTTACCCACGTTTCAATAGTCGAAACCCTGTGTTCTAGGCTGGGTGGGAGCCAAGCCTCTGAACGTTTGCGATTAAAAAACCGTGGCTTTCTGTAACGGGTGTGACGATTACGTCTTCGGTGCCTTACAGCTTTTCTAGACTCTAATTTTTTATTGATCAACCCTCCTCTGTGTTCTAACTCCATTCCCCAAATGATTTGGTTGTTTTGGACTAGAGCAAATCCAGTTGTTTGGCTACCAGGATCAATCTTAATTTTACAAGGTGATACAATTGGATTATCAATCGCTGTTTTTAAGATGATCGTGAACGGGTACATCCGAAAAACAGCAGCTTTACCTTTGTCTAACAACCGACGAGCTTTCTTTGGTGGAATAGGGTTTAATGGCTGCTTGTTTGTGTCAATAACAAATACATACTTTGGCATTTTTAGTGCTCTCAATTTGGTAATGTGTTCCTTGACAATGTTGGGATGGCTTGTTGGGCTAACCACACATTTGCCTTTGTCTTAATGATTAGCGACAGAGCCAGAAGCTGGAGTTCACCTCTGGGTGTCATAACCAAACCAACCTAGGAATCGCACCTGAGTCTGCATCCTAGTTGGCAATCCCGGAGATTACCGGGAATTCCCTAGGCTTTGGCTAGGAGGATTACTTACAAGTCTTGAGCATCGAATTTCTTAATAATGCCAGGACGTTATGGATAAGTGTCAAGCCCTACAGGTAAGCTTCTACTTAAGCTTCAACTACTGTAGCGATAAATAATTTTTGAATTAAAGCTAATTCTAGCCAATTCATACCATTTTGTATTCTACGACGGTCATTTCCCGTCTTGATGCAGTCCCTGTGGCAGATGCATCCACCGATTGAACCCTTGAGAGCCTAAAGCATGGGGGATTTAATCCCTATCTTACAAGCGATGCAGCGCCGCCAAAGGGGGTTCCCCCCATGAGCGACTGCATCAAGAAGAGTGGGCAAAAGCCGCATCTCGTAACAGTTGTCAACGGTTTTTTGTATAATAGTTAGCGGCATTTAGACATGGTTTTGGCAAGTGTCGGTCTAGCTGCTTAGAATTTGTAAACGATCCTTAGGATAAATTTAAACAATCTGTACTAACCTAGTTAATTGCCAACCATAGTCCCAACCAATGTCAAATTTTGAAATTCCCCTTTCTAACCAGCTAGCTTGGCTAGACAGAGGTACCAGTGAAATTTTTCCCCTACAACCGGATTCTCAGGATCCGAGTGAAAATCTAGCTATTCGGCTCAAGCAAGCTGAGCGTCCCTTACGGGTCAAGTTAGGTATAGACCCAACCGGTGCGGATCTCCACTTAGGTCATAGTATCCCAGTCAGAAAACTACGGGCATTCCAAGATGCTGGTCATACCGCTGTCTTAATTATTGGTGACTTTACCGCTAGAATCGGTGACCCTACCGGGAAGTCTGAGGTACGTCGCCAGTTGACACCAGCTCAGGTCAAGGAAAATGCTGAAACTTATCTGTCACAGGTGCGCCCTATTCTAGATTTTGATACCCCAGGACGGCTAGAAATTCGCTATAACTCTGAGTGGCTTAACCAGTTGGATTTGTCTGAGATTATTGAGTTGTTAGCCACTATGACCGTAGGGCAAATGCTGGCGAAGGAAGGGTTTGCTGAACGCTATCAACAACAAAATCCTATTTTCCTCCATGAGTTTCTCTACCCATTGATGCAGGGCTATGATTCTGTGGCAGTCAAGGCTGATGTGGAGTTAGGGGGAACTGACCAAAAGTTTAATATTGCCTTGGGACGGGATTTACAACGGCATTTTGGGCAATCTCCCCAGTTCGGCTTACTGCTGCCAATTTTGATTGGGACGGATGGGATACAGAAAATGTCTAAGTCTTTGGGGAATTATGTGGGCTTGTCAGATGATCCCCTGACCATGTACTCGAAGCTGGAGGGCACACCAGATCATCTATTGACGCAATATTTTGAGCTGTTGACTGATGTGCCATTGGATCAGCTTCCAGAACAGCCACGGGAGCAGCAAAAACAATTGGCTCTGACTATTGTGACCCAATATCACGGTGAAGCAGCGGCAAAAGAAGCTCAGCAGGCAGCACTAAACTTAGTAAAGGGTAGCACTACTGGTACGGGGGATTCTGTGCCAGAATTTTCATTGTCTTCTGTGGACTTTCCCGCTAAGTTGTTCTATATCCTTAAAGAATCCGGTTTGTGCCAAAGTAGTGGCGAAGGCAGGCGACAGATTCAAGGGGGAGGTGTTAAGTTGGATGGCGATCGCATTTCAGCGGTTGACCAGACCTTTGATTCCCCTGATCAATTGGTGGGAAAGGTTTTGCAGGTGGGGAAAAAGAAGTTTGCCCGTTTAGTTGATTGAAGGTATCAATGAAGGTTAGAAGGTTAGAAGGTTAGAAGGTTAGAAGGTTAGAAGGTTGAAGGTTGAAGGTTAGGAGGTTGAAGGTTAGGAGGTTGAAGGTTGAAGGTTAGGAGGTTAGGAGGTTGAAGGTTGAAGATCGGATTATTGTTCCTTTGGATGTGCCGAGCAAAGAAGATGCGATCGCATTAGTGGAGCAGTTGCCTGAGGTTAGCTTTTGGAAAGTAGGGCTGGAACTGTTTGTGAGCACTGGTTCTGAGATTATTCATACTCTCAAACATCGGCAAAAGCGGATATTTCTGGATCTTAAATTTCACGATATCCCCAATACGGTCGCTGGAGCAACAAGGGTTGCAGCCGCCTATGGTGTGGACTTAATCACCATTCATGCTGTTGCTGGTCGCAATGCTCTCAAACGAGCGGCTGAAGCGGCAGTTGAGGGAGCTTTGACAGCGGGATGTCCCCCCCCAAAGTTAATTGGTATTACTCTACTCACCAGTCTCAATTCCCGGGATTTGGCCTTTGACCTGAAAATTCCGATCGAGTTGCCCGAATTTGTCTTACAAATGGCACTACTCGCTCAAGAGTCAGGTTTGAATGGGGCAGTGTGCTCCCCCATGGAAGTATCACAGCTACGACAAGTGTGTGGTGATGATTTTCTCCTGGTTTGTCCAGGAGTACGCCCCCAATGGTCAGAAAAAGGTGATCAACGACGGGCAATGACCCCACTAGCTGCTCTACAAGCTGGTGCAGATTACCTAGTTATAGGGCGACCAATTACCGCTGCTGACGACCCAGTGGCTGCCTGGAATAGGATTTGTGAGGAATTAGCTGGTACTGGTGTATAGCTTTCAGCTGACGGGATTACTTCTAATTGCTTACTTGGGATTACAGATTAATGGGTTGAACCTTAGCAAGTTGAACCTAGAAGGTTTCCCAGAAAACTTTCAACTACACTTCTTTCAGAAGTTGGGAACAGGGAACAGGGAACAGGGAACAGTGGACAAGAATTCACGAAAACAGTATCAGAAAACTACTTTTGAAAGAGGTCTACTGTTGAACCTACCCTTCTCGAACGCCTTTGGCCAACAACCTACCAACTTTCAACTGACCAACCTTCAACCTGTCAACCTTCAACCTGTCAATCTTCAACCTGTCAACCTTCAACCTGTCAACCTTCAACCTGTCAACCTTCAACCTGTCAACCTTCAACCTGTCAACCTTCAACCTGTCAACCTTCAACCTGTCAACCTTCAACCTGCCAACTTTCAACCTACTAACCTTCAACCTCCCAACCTTCAATCTGCCAACCTCCAACCGACCAACCTTAACCCTTCAAGGTTCCTCCGACCTGCCAACCTTCAACCTTCACCCCGTCCAACCTGTTCGGTAGAGGTGGAAACCTTAACCTCCCTATTGCTGAAGGATTTACCTAGCTATGCCAATCGAGTGATTCAGAGGGCGCGGCGCTCAGACTCCACTGTGGACAATTTCAGTTATGTAATCGTGGCAGGAAAGCCAGAGTTTGAACCTCTGCCCCTTAAGTCCTTTCAATCCACGACTGTACCTAACCCAACGGATAGCGAAGCACTTCAACAAATCTTTCTAACTACCCTAGAGCGCAAGTATTTCAAGGATAAAGCTGTAGAGTTTCAGAATTATCACTGGCTATTTTTGACCAAAAGCTCTGATGGCTGGCGCTTAGTGATGATTTTTTCCCGTATTGGTTCTGTTTCAGAAGGCAAACTTCCTACACCGCCACGGGAAAGTACTAATGGTGTTATTGGTCAAGCGGTTAAGACTTGGCTCCGGGATTGTCGTGCTGGGACAATTCGAGCCTTTGAACAGAATCCCGTCAATTCCCGTCCTTGAGACAGCAAAGCATTCAGCCGTCAGTGGTCAGCCGTCAGTGGTCAGCCGTCAGCTTATTTTATTCAAAAGCACCGATTGCGCTACGGGCATCAGCTGATAGCTGATACGCGACACGCTGATAGCTTACGTTTAGAAAGATTTAAGAATTTAGCGCTGATTTCCTTCACTCTTCTAAAATCTCTACTAAGTCCTGAACCATTACATCAAACGTCCTGGCTAATTTATCCATAGAAGTATAGTCAATTGTTTTTAGACCAGGACAGCGGGCATAGTGTCTTACAGTGCTGTAAATCACTCCGGAACGGTCAGAAACTTCCTTGAGTGTCCAGCCCTTCTCCTGTGCTAGTTCTCGTACTTTCAGTCTGACTAAACCCATACTTGACAATTGATGAAGTTTATAGTTTAATAGTTCAATCGAGCAAACTATGAAAAGCGATCGCCCTCAAAAAATTTAAACACCAGGGCGATCGCACATAGCAAACCTCATGTCAAGAAACATGGAGGTAATACTAATTATGTTAACAACACCTAGCCATAAATTACCCGTAGTCACCGTATCTAAAATCAACCATAAATCGCGAGTGGTTCATCCACTGGCACGATTTGTCACTGAAAATACGGTAGCCTTGTTTTTTAATATCCAACCAGAGGAAATTTATCGCATCGATTGCTGGCAGCACGTTGTTTACGTACACGCCAAAGGTGTCAGTCAATTTGTCAGCTACGCCGATTTTCCGCCAATTTTAGGGGTAGACCCCCCAAAAACTGGAGATTACGACCGCTGGCTTAAACGGCGGGACAAAAGGCACAAATCCAAGCAATCCCTGGGTTTTTGGAGCCGATTCTACGCCCAGCAGTTTAAGCAAGCTTCCTCAAAGCTTAATCTTTATCAGTGGGGAAAATTGGTTGGTCTAGTCAAACGTGTACTTTTTGAGGCAGAATTGCAACAATTGCGGCAAATGTATGTGAACGAGAAAAGTTGGTGGGACGATTTTTGACTAGATACTATATCCTGATTCTATTGAGTCTTCTGTGTTTAACTGGCTGTAATTCCCCTGATAGTGCAGTTTTACAGTCCAACCAGGACAGTACTTTGAAGCTACTGTACTGGCAAGCACCCACTATCCTCAATCCCCATCTTTCTAATGGTTACAAGGATTCCGAAGCGAGTCGGATTACCCTTGAACCTCTGACTAGTTATGACAAAAATGGGGAGATGGTTCTGTTTTTGGCAGCAGAAGTTCCTACGGTAGAGAATGGTGGAATTGCTGCTGATGGTAAGTCGGTGACTTGGAAACTAAAGCGCAATGTAAAGTGGTCCGATGGCACCCCTTTCACCGCTGCTGATGTGGTGTTCACTTATGAGTTCATCACCAATCCAGCCGTAGGTTCGACTACTGCTAGTACCTATAAAACTATCAAAAACGTTGAAGCAATCGACGACTACACAGTCAAAGTCAACTTCAAGGATGTTAATCCAGCTTGGTTTTTAGTCTTTTCCGGTAGTGATGGCATTATTTTGCCACGGCATTTATATCAAGATTTCAATGGTGCCAATGCACGACAAGCGCCAGCCAACTTGATGCCTGTAGGAACCGGTCCTTATCAGGTCGTAGAATTTAAGCCAGGGGATACTGTAGTTTATCAGCCAAACCCTAACTTCCGAGAAGCCGATAAACCCTATTTCGAGCGAGTAGAACTAAAAGGCGGTGGTGATGCTACCTCTGCTGCTAGAGCAGTCTTACAAACCGGCGATGGGGATTATGCCTACAATCTGCAAGTGGAAGCACCGGTGTTGAAGCGACTGGAAGCGGGGGGTAAAGGTAAAGTGGTGGCTATCTTTGGGGCGTTGGTAGAACGGATTTTAATCAATCAAACCGACCCCAATCAACAAGCCCCCTCTGGAGAACGGTCTAGTGTCAAATTTCCCCATCCGTTCTTCAAAGACAAGCGAGTGCGTCAGGCTTTTAACCTAGCCCTAGACCGGGAAACCATTGCCCAACAGCTTTATGGACCAACGGGCAAAGCCACAGGGAATTTCTTAGTGTTACCAGAGCAATATAAGTCTCCCAATACTACCTATGAATTTAACCCTAAAAAAGCGGTAGCCTTGTTGGAGGAAGCAGGCTGGAAAGATACCAATGGTAACGGGATTCGGGATAAAGATGGGGTGGAGATGACCGTGTTGTTTCAGACTTCGGTCAATCCCGTGCGCCAGAAGACTCAGGAAATTGTCAAACAGACCCTAGCCTCGATTGGGGTTGGGGTAGAACTCAAGAGTATTGATGCTAGTATTTATTTCTCTGGTGATCCAGCCAACACCGATACTAACCAACGCTTCTATGCTGACCTACAAATGTTCACCACAGGGAATGATAGCCCCGACCCTGGTGCGTATCTGAAAACCTATACCTGTGATGAAATTTCCCAGAAAGCTAATCAATGGTCTCGAAAAAATGTCGCTCGCTACTGTAATCCGAAATACGATCAGCTTTGGCAGCAGTCTACAAAGGAGTTAGACCCAGAAAAACGTCGGAAAATCTTTATCCAGATGAATGACTTACTGGTTAAAGATGATGTGGTAGTTTTGCCCATTGTCCATCGGGCTGACGCAGCTGGGTTTAGCAATCAGCTGGAGGGTTATGACTTGACACCATGGGATCGCAATACTTGGAATATTATGGATTGGAAGCGGAAGTGATAGTTATTCCTAATTTTTCAAGTTTCAAGTTTCAATTAACGTCAGCTATCAGCTATCAGCTATCAGCTATCAGCTATCAGCTAGGAGGGATTTTAACTATAGGGGGTCGAATGAGTAAAATGAGCAGGGATTTTCAACGAGCCGTACCAGCATAAGCTTGTTTACTACCTCCTGTTCATTAGCTGACGGCTGTTCGCGTAGCGTGGCCAACGGCCAACGGCTGATAGCTGAATGCTTACAAATTAACTAATAATCAATTTCAATGACGCGATACTTAATTAATCGTCTTTTAGTTTCTATTCCCACCTTGATTGCTATCAGTATCGTAGTATTCGGTATCCTGGCCTTAGCACCTGGAGACCCGATGGGGGAATTTGCCACTAATCCTTCGATTACCCCAGAAGTGCGGGAAAATATTCGTCGAGCCCTTGGTTTAGACCAACCCATCCCGATTCGGTATATTAAATGGGCGTGGTCATTTATCCAAGGGGATATGGGATACTCCTTCACTAGCCGTAGTCCTGTTAGTGCCCTAATGCTCCAGCGTTTACCTACTACGTTATGGGTTGTAGGTTCCGCTTATATTTTTGCTGTATTGCTGGCGTTTCCCTTAGGAATAATTTCGGCACTTAAACGTTACTCTATCTTTGATAACATTGTCACCACCCTGGCTTTTCTAGGATTTTCTCTACCAACCTTTTTCACTGGTTTGCTGTTCATTATTCTGTTTAGTGTCCAGCTAAATTGGTTACCGTTTATCTACGACAGCACCCTGAAGGTAACAGATTGGAATAGTTTTGTTATCCAAGTCAAGCAGTCTATCATGCCCATCGTAGTATTAGGCTTATTTCAAGCAGCAGTATTGATGCGTTTTATTCGTTCATCCATACTCGAACAGCTAAATCAAGACTACGTGCGTACTGCTTATGCTAAGGGATTACATCAATTTGTAGTGGTCAATCGCCATATCTTACGGAATGCTCTGATTCCGGTTGTTACCTTAGTCGCCCTAGATATTCCTACTGTATTCACTGGTGCTTTAATCACTGAACAAGTATTCCGAGTACCTGGAATTGGTGCTTTGCTGATTGATTCTATCTATCGAAACGATACACCAGTAGTGATGGCGATTACCTTTATCTACGCTATTTTAATTGTAGTCTTTAATCTAGTCGCTGATATCCTTTATGGCATTCTAGATCCGAGAGTTCAGATAATATAGTAGGGAACAGGGAACAGGGAACAGGGAACAGGGATTAGGGAGTAGGGATTAGGGATTAGGGAATAAAAACTATCACAATTCATGATATAAATGCTATAGCTAACTGAGGTCTACAGCAGTCTATATTATAGCGTTTATCGCAGTTATGAGGTACGCTTATCAACCTCAAAGTCCCCCTTATTAAGGGGGATTTAGGGGGGTCATTTTGTACCTTATGGGATATAGAATTGCTATATAATGAGGTACACAGAATTTTTAAACTATTACTTATTAGAACTTAACTGCTCCCTGCTCCCTGCTCCCTGCTCCCTAAAATTTACCTCACCTAATTAAAAGCCTATACACTATACAAAAAATGAATTTTCTGTGGAAGTTTTTTGGTGGAGATGGATGGCGTCGGTTTCGCCAAGACCGAATGGCTGTAATCGGGTCTATTGTACTTATAATTATGGTGCTTACCATTGTTTTAGGGCCATTCATTGATAAAACACCTATTGACAAAATTGACTTTAGTCTATCCAGTGCGCCACCAAGTTGGGAACATCCTTTTGGTACTAATGATTTAGGGCAGGATCAACTGGCTCGGGTATTGTGGGGGGGACGCATCTCTTTAACGGTGGGGATTGCGGCTATGGTAGTGGCGATTTCCTTGGGAACTTTAATTGGAGCGTTATCGGGTTTCTATGGAGGAGTAATTGATACCTTCCTAATGCGTCTGACGGATTTATTTTTAGCATTACCTCAGCTACCGTTGTTACTGTTAGTGATTTATTTATTCCGAGATGTCATGCGGCAGCTGGCTGGGCCAGAGTTGGGTATTTTTATATTGATAGTGCTAGTAATTGGTTGCTTGAATTGGATGTCGGTGGCGCGATTAGTACGAGCTAGTTTCTTGACAGTGCGAGAGATGGATTTTGTAACAGCAGCTCGCTCGATTGGTGCTAAACCTCGTCGATTGATTTGGGCTCATATTCTTCCTAATGTGCTTAGTCCGGTAATTGTTGCAGCTACCTTGGCGGTGGGAAATGCGATTATTACTGAGTCTACCTTGAGTTTTTTAGGATTAGGGTTTCCCCCTGATGTTCCGACGTGGGGAAGAATGCTATTTGATGCCCAAAATTATATTGAAATAGCCCCTCATATGGCAATTTTTCCGGGATTAGCGATTTTTTTAACAGTGCTTAGTATTAATTATATTGGGGATGGATTGAGGGATGCTTTGGATCCGCAAACAAGGAGGAAGTAGGGAATAGGCAAGAGGCAATAGGCAATAGGCAATAGGCAAGAGGGAAAATGTTGGACTAATCACTCTACAGCCACTTGCCTATGTTAAAAACTAGGATACTCGATAATATCTAGGTTGATGGTTTCAAACCAAAACTCGACTAAAATACTCACGATACAAATGGCATCGAGGTACGACTCGATTACCCTGCTGCTCTACTAATCCCATACTATGTAGCTTGTAAATCTGGAGTGAATCTAATTCTACTGGCTCCCATGAAGTGACAACTTGCTGCAATGCTTTAGCTAATTCTGGTGCTTGTCGTAGTGCTTGCAAATGTCGTCGTAAATGGTTGCTGTAAATACCTGCTTCTGTGGCTGCTGCTTGTAACAACTCCTCTAAGCTGTTGCGCATTTAAACTGTGATAACAGCATTGCCTTTGTTTTTTATTTTTCGTACCCATTTTATAATTAACCCTCCTTCATTTAAAAGATGATTTAACAAACATTCTAATTCTTCAATTGATTTGAAAACTCGATTGGCAATATATTCTTTTGCTGAATGCCAAACCAATTCAATTAAGTTATAATCAGGACTATACTCGGGAAGATA
>NZ_JAAHHC010000079.1:0-20016 GCF_010672265.1 Moorena sp. SIO3A2 | reverse complement strand
CTCCCCAAGACCGCGCTGCCTCCCCAAGACCGCGCTGCCTCCCCAAGACCGCGCTGCCTCCCCAAGACCGCGCTGCCTCCCCAAGACCGCGCTGCCTCCCCAAGACCGCGCTGCCTCCCCAAGACCGTAATGGTGCGTTTTCCGCATTAAGAATTAAATTCGCCACGGGTCGCACCTCTGCATCGCTGTAAGCCCCGTGGAAACCCCCGCGTGAAGGCGCTGCATCGCTTATTCAAAAGCTGATACGCGACACGCTGATACGCGACACGCTGATAGCTGAATGCTTACAAGTCTGGGGAGTAATCCCCTGGTAATGGTTAACTAGTTAGGGGAGTTATCCCTCAAAAAACGCGATGCGCGAGCATTGAGCCGCTACGGGAAGACATTTTTAAGGGAAAATCAGTCTAAGCCCTAATTTCGGATAACGCTCGATGTTTAACCCTTACCGCCATACACAAGAGTTAGAGGAACCTTTTTCCTTTGAGCGCCTGTATCGTCATCCTGGTTCCCTTAGTCCCTACGATCAAGGTGGTACTCGCAAACGAATTGCGATTATCGGTGGAGGAATTGCAGGACTCGTAAGTGCTTACGAACTGAGTCAACTCAACCATCAAGTTACTGTATTAGAAGCTGATTCTCGCCTCGGAGGAAGAATTAAGACTCATTATTTTAGTGATGGCACTTATGGGGAATTAGGCGCAATGCGAATTCCTACTAGTCATGGCTGCACTTTACACTATATAGATAAATTTAATTTACCAAAAAGACCTTTTATTAATTACAATCCCGCCGCTTTTTATTATCTACGGGGTAATAAAACTCGTTTAGATAATTACCAAGAGTTGTTTGCTGTTTACAATTTAAACCCTGATGAGCAACAAGACCCAGGGGTAATTTACGACCAATTATTGGAAGAATTAATCGATTCTTTGACTGAAAAAGATAAATGGGAGTTATTTGCGCCCACTTTTACCAGTGATCAAGTTATAAAATGGGATACCCTAACGGTTACCGACTATTTTCGCAGTCATCTTTCTGCTGATGCTTTTGACTTACTCGGTCATGCTACTGGAGCCATTCATTACGACAAAGTATCTCTGTTAAATGGTTTAATTGATTTCTTTGCCTGGCATCGAGTAGAACAATATGAACTAATCGGAGGACTGGAAACCTTAATTAAGGCTTTGGTTAAAAGCATATCAGGCACAATCCAGACTGAAGCCAGAGTAACAAATATAGAAATGACCGATAGAGGGGTTCGCCTTGTCTGGAATAAGCTGGATCAGCAACAAATCGCAGAATTTGACTATATTATCTGTACTATTCCTGCTACTGCTCTGGCTCAGATTAATTTTGAGCCTAGTTTACCTAGCCAACAACGGGAAGCGATTAACAATTTGGGGTATTGCAGTGCCAGTAAAACTCTATTACACTGTACCGCTCGTCCTTGGGAATTTGCCGATCATGTTTATGGGGGTGGTAGCTTTACGGATTTAAATTTCGAAAAGTGTTGGTATCCTTCTGATAATGCTCAATTAGACTCAACCAAGCTTTCTCAACCTCATATTGTTGCTAAAGATAAGGATATTTCTTATCAGCCATCAGTATTAACGGCTGCTTATCGCTGGGAAGATAATTCCAGAAAATTTAGAACTTTAGAGGAAACAGCTAAAACCGATTTAACCCTAGACGAAGTTTCCCAACTGCATCCTGATATTAAAGACTATACCGATGATATTATTCATAGTATCTGGGATGAAGATAATCAGTCTGGTTCTGGTTCTTATGCCTATTTTGCTCCAGGGGATCGGGAGAAATATCAACCATTACTCGGTCAAGCTTATCCAGTAGATAATCCTCGTGTTTTCTTTGCAGGGGAACACTTGGCAATTAATCATGCTTCAGTTCAAGGAGCGGTGCAAACAGCGGTTTCAGCAGTTATCGATCTTCTGGAAAGTTCTATTTTTGAGATTTAATCGATTCTATTTCTTTTCCTGGCTTGTCAAGCACTACCTAAACTAGATAAAGGTAAAAACAACAATAATTGATGCTCTTTAGTTCCTTCAAACCCGTATCCCTCATAATAAGCGATAATTTCAATCTTTTTCACTGAAAAAAGCCTGATGACGTTGGATAGCTTCTTGTAAATGCTTATTAGGGGCAGGCGGATTTTCAATCAGACTAAAAATTCTATCCCCATCTTGGGGTGATAAGTGAATCACCTGTTCTGTATTAATCACTTTTTGGGCTTCTTTCACCTGAGCCTGAACCATAAATTGATTTAAGGTTGCCCCTGTTAAATCCGCAGCCGTAAGTATTCAGCCGTCAGCTATCAGCTAAAGGCCTACGGCCACGCTACGCGAACAGCTTAAGCCCTACAGATGGTGCTACTTGAGGTGCTAGCAGGCGCTTTAACTGAGCGAGGTCGGATGAGTAAAACGAGCAGGGATTTTCAATCAGGCCTACCAGCACCGCCCAGATTGCTTACTACCTCCTGTTGATTAGCTGACGGCTGACGGCTGATAGCTGAATGCTTACGTATCTTTGACCGATGCAGGAAGCCTAGCTGTCACGCGAGTATCATTAGGGGTGGTACTTGCCATCTGAATTTATTATTCAATTTCTTTTACTATAACAGAATGGTGTCATTTTGTCACCAGAAATTTCAGCTTCAAGAATAACGATCTATGACTCAATCCAAAGCCGAACCCAAATTATACAGCTTTGATGAATTTATCAGCTGGTATCCCGAAAACTCAGCAGTCCGTTACGAGCTACATGATGGAGTAATTATTGAAATGCCCAAGCCAAAGGGTAAACATTCAAATCTAACCGGTTCCCTGATTGAGCAATTATTGATAGTTATTAGGCAGATAGATAAAGGAGGTATTTGGACTATTCCTAGAGAGTCAATTGTTAAACCAAAACGGGAAAACTCAGGTTATGAACCGGACATTATTGTTTTGAACCAAGACGTTATGGAGGCTGAATCTCGCTGGGAAAGCGAATCAATTATTCAAAATCCTGATTCAGTCAAATTAATCGTCGAGGTTGTTTCAACTAATTGGCGTGACGATTACTACAATAAACTTCGAGATTATGTTCGCGTAGCGTCTCGAAGAGAAGAGATGGGCATCGAGGAATATTGGATTATCGATTATGCAGCATTGGGGGCGAGAAAATTTATTGGCAACCCCAAGCAACCCACATTTTTTGTTTGTAGTTTGGTTGACGGCGAATATCAGATGACGCCCTTTACGGGAAATACTCCCATTGTTTCCCCGACTTTTCCCCAGTTCAAATTATCCCCAGAGCAGATTTTCAAGCTGGCTTTGTAGGAAAACGTTAGCCAGCAGCATTGTAAGCATTCAGCTATCAGCTATCAGCTATCAGCTATCAGCTATCAGCTATCAGCTATTGGCCGTAGGTCAGGCTAGGCCAACATTTTATGCGCTACAGATGGTGCTACTCGAGGTGCTTTTGAATAAAATAAGTTCACTGCTGACGGCTGACGGCTGACGGCTGAATACTTACGCAGCATTCATCTCAAGCTTTCGCACAACAAACGATTCAAGAATCTCAAATACACCTATTGCTATATGATCCAAATCAGGAGGTAATTTTGCAGTGGATAAGTTAATTCAGTATCGTCGTCTGATTCAAGAAATATTGAAAAAGCATAGTCTGGTTAAGCTAGCCAATGAAGATATCAAAGTCTATAAATTCTTCGATCCTGAGCAAGATCATTGTCTTGATGCAGTTGCTCATGGGGGAAAGCCCCAAGACCGTAATGGTGCGTTTTCCGTAGGCGAATTAAATTCGCCTACGGAAAGCGCAGCGTCGGCTTTGCCGAAAGCGTCGCCTACGGCGAACGGAAAGCGCACCTTTGGTTAAAACTTTTTGATTAAGGCTCCACTATCCTAAGGTTTTGTCTCCGGGATGAATTTTCCTTCTCAAATGGCGTAAGCTACAATTTATCAACCAGGTAATACACCGGTTCTCCCCAGTAATTCTAGATACTCATACAAACTCAAGTCTGCTTTAGCTGCTAACTGCTTTAATCCGTTCCAAGCTGTATTTGTTGCCTTGATGGTGTGTGTTGTTTTTGGTTCCTCATAAAGACAGGGACGTCCTACTATTCTAGATTTTTGTTTTACCATTTTATTGTCATATTAATTTCGGGAATATATAATTAAAATAGCACAGCAAATAGGTCGATTCTATGCAACTGGGTTATGTCTACAAACTCAAGCCTAGTCCTCAGCAAAAAGCCACCATGGTTGAATGGCTAGACATGTTGTTAGCTCAATATAATTATTTGTTGAGAGACAGGAATGATTCCTATGAGCAAGCCAGATCTCCAAAACTGGGGAATTTCTGCGATCTCAGGAGTGATGGAGAAGCGTGCCCGCTTACTTGTTCGGTAAGCAAATCGAGCTCTGTTGGCTATCCATGGAAAAAGAGCCAGAAAAATCCTAGGCGTAATGCTTACGAGATTCAAAGCTCAGCTCTTCCTGTGCTAAAGAAGCAACGTCCTTGGTATAAAAAAATTCACTCAACTGTTTTACAACAAATGTTAAGACAGTTGGATACTGCTTTCACAAAATTCTTTAAAGGGGAGGCTAAGTACCCTAGACCTAAGAGGCGTTCTCGCTATCGGAGCTTCAAATATTCCCCGGGTCAGGTAAAACTAGACGGCGATGGAATCTATTTACCTGGGATTGGCTGGATGGGCTTTTACAATTCCCGTCCTATACCAGACGGTTTCACCATAAAATCTGTAACCGTACGCAGAAAATCTCGGGGTTGGTTTGTCAGTCTTCAAATTGAAAACAAGTCAGTTCCATTGTCTCCGGTTAAAACAGCCAACGAGATTAGACCAGATCGTGTTAAGGGATGTGATCTTGGGATTAAAAAGCTGGTTAGTACTTCTGACGGGGAGACTATCGTAAATCCGGCTAATACCAATAAATTTAAGCGTCAAGCAAGACGTTTAAAACTCAGGCAAAGAGCTGCAAGTCGAAAGAAAAAAGGATCTAATAATCGCAAGAAATTATTTGGTAAGGTTGCCTATTTACACGAGAAAATAACCAACAAGCGTTCTGCATGCCATTGGGAGATTGCAAAGCAGTTAACCGATGGCACAGACGCCCTGATATTTGAGGATTTAAATATCAGGGGAATGAAATCCCGTTGTAAGCCTAAGCCCAATGAAAATGGTGGTTATGATCACAACGGACAATCTGCTAAAAAGGGGCTCAACCGTGTGATCTCTGATGCTGCCTGGGGAGAACTGATCAAAAAGGTAGAAGTCGTGGCTGCAAAGTCAGGCATTCCAGTAATCAAGATAAACCCCAGACATACATCCCAAGAATGTCCAAAATGCCATCACACCAGTGCAGACAACCGAAGTGGGGAGAAATTTGTCTGTACTGAATGTGGGTATCACGATGATGCTGATATAAATGGCGGAGTAAATATCAGAAATAAGGGTCTCAAAAAACTGGGAATTGACCCTGCCCAGCTACCTTCGGTGCGAAGGAAAGTTACGCCCACGGAGACAACAGTCGCGCACGACTGTGCCTGGGAATCCCCATCCCTCTAAAGGGTGGGGTAGTTCAAGCGTCAATATGATGGATTTGCTGTTGGTTAGATTTCTTGTAAGTCCTGCTGGCTCTACCGTACTTGTGGTTATAAGCTGACTTTTAACGGCTTCTGGCGAAAGCACCATCAAATAAAAGTTTCAGCTCCACATTTTATGATCAATAAACTAATCTTAATGATAAAAATTAAGGTTAGAATAGCGATGCATCGCTACTCCCTACTCCCTATCTCCCTATCTCCCTATCTCCCCACCTCCCCACCAATTACATTTGAGTCCGACGCAAGAAACAGCCCTGGAGTTAGAGGGGATTCCTGCTCCCTAAAAACCAAGAATTTGTAGCTCAGTTAATTAAAAAAATTATGTCAATAAATTATACATAATTGAGTCTATAAATTGTTAATAAAACTAATTGTAAATAAATGTAAAATATTTTTATTTACCCTTGCATTTTTTTGAGGATTTATCTATACTATAGAAGGTGACGACTGAAACTAATAACCGCGCTGGTCATGGCCGTTAATCATCTCCAGCGCGGTTTTCCTCCCACCTAAATAGGAGCTACTTCCATGATGCCAAAAAAATCACGATTATCAATCCTGGCTTTTCAGCAACCCACCGGATCTCTCTTGGGGATACGGCATTGTCTTGATGCAGTCGCTCATGGGGGAAACCCCCAAGACCGCGCTGCATCGCTTCTGAATCAAGGGATTAATATGAGTGGCATGGGCATCCTGCGCACCTGAAAAATGAAACAGGCAAGATGCCCGTTCCACAGCAAGATGCCCGTTCCACAGCCAGATACCCATGGCACGGCAAGATGCCCATGCCACAAAACTATTAAAATAATCCCGTATTTATGCAACGCCAAAATTTGTCCATCACCTTTTTGAAAAGCGCTCGCTATATAACTAATTATGGTGCCAACAAGCCCAGCCAAAACTGTTACTATAAAGGTAAATAAATTATAAGCATTCAGTAGTCAGCGTTCAGCGTTCAGCAGCAGTCAGCAGTGGCACAGGCTTTGGCCTTGGCCTTTTGGCCTTTTGGCCACGCTACGCGAACGGCCACGCTACGCGAATGGCCACGCTGTGCGAACGACGCTGGGACTTAACTCAGATTAAACCAATCCTTACCTTTTTTATTCAAAAGTTCCGTAGCGCATTAGCTAATAGCTGAATGCTTACAAAAAATTAACTAACAACTAAACGGTTTAATTAACCCTGTAAAACCATGAGATTCATTAGTCCTAAAACTGACTTTGCTTTCAAGAAAATCTTTGGATCAGATCAGAGTAAAGATATTCTGATTTCCTTCCTTAATGCCATGATTTACTCCGGTAATTCTGTCATCCAGGATTTAGAAATTATTGACCCCTACAGTGCGGGGGATGTGGTTGATTTAAAAGACACCTATCTGGATGTTAAGGCAGTATTAGAGAATGGAACGACTGTTATCATTGAAATGCAACTCTGGAATGTAGAGGCTTTCGAGAAGCGAGTCGTTTATAATTTGTGCAAAACCTACGGGAATCAACTTAAATCCGGACAGGGATATTTCGATCTCAATCCGGTCATTGCTTTAACTATCACTGATTTTAAGCTGTTCCCTTCAACAGAGAAAGTCATTAGCAGTTTTTACTTTCAAGAAGAAGAAGACCACTTGCCTTATCAGGAAAATGAGTTAAAAATGGTGTTTGTGGAACTTCCCAAATTTACTAAGCAGCTGGAAGAGTTAGAAAGTTTGGTAGATAAGTGGATCTATTTTATCAAAGATGCTCCCAGCTTAGAAGTTATTCCTGATCAGATGAGGGAAATACCACAGCTGGAACAAGCTTTAACTATAGCCAATCAAGCGGGGTTGAGTGTGTCAGAATTGGAAAAGATCCGCAAACAGGAGATGTTCTGGGAGGATAGGCGAGGTGCATTGAGTCTAGCGAAAAGGGAAGGACGAGAAGAGGGAATAGAAGAAGGACGAGAAGAGGGCAGAGAAGAGGGCAGAGAAGAGGGCAGAGAAGAGGGCAGATTAGAAGGTGAAAGAAGCTTACTATTGCGACAGCTTGAGCGCCGCTTTGGAAAACTAACAAGTAATGCCTTCGCATTGCTTGAAGCCTTGAATTCCCAAGACCTAGAACGCTTATCAGAAGCAATCTGGGATTTTAAGACCAGTGAGGATTTACTCAACTGGCTCCAAGAGCACTCTAACTAACGGTAGCTATGCCTTAGTTGCCTAAAATCAGACTAGACCTCTTGGAAAAATTGGGAATCAAAACCGATTACTGTATGGCTGTTACTCTCCTACTCCAACAACTTACCGTTCCCCCAGGCCAAAGACTGTTGATTCATAACCTAGAGTGGGCTGAATTTGAGTCTGTTCTAGAAGAACTAGGGGAACATCGCTCTGCCCGTATTGCCTATAGCCACGGAACCTTAGAAATCAGAATGCCTACCCCAGAACACGAAGTCGATAAAGAACTGCTCGGTGATTTGGTTAAAATTTTGCTTGATCAGTTAGAAATCGACTGCGAGTGCTTTGGTTCCACTACCTTCAAGGGAGAAAATATGGACAGTGGCATTGAACCGGATCAATGCTTCTACATCCAAAACCACGCTAGAATCCGAGACAAGGGGCGCGTCGATCTTACCCTTGACCCACCGCCAGATCTAGCCATTGAAGTGGATGTTACCTCCAAGACTCAACTGGTTTAACAGTAAAAGACTTAGAAAAACTGCAAGCTGAACATCCTGATTATCAGATGGAACTAGTGGCTGGAGAAATTATTGTTATGAGTCCTTCAGGTATAGAATCAGATCAAGTAGCTGCTGCAATTGTTGCCCAGTTATCAAACTGGGTACGACCTCGTAGACTAGGCAGGGTAACTGCTTCTAGTGGTGGTTTTCGTTTACCTAACGAAGATGGAGATGTCCGCACACCCGATGCTTCTTTTATCCTAGCTGAACGTTTACCTCGCACTACAGAAGGTTACGCGGAGTTAGTTCCTGACTTGATGTTTGAAGTTAAATCTAAGAGTGGCAGTTTGGCTAAATTACGCCGGAAGATCCAGCAATTTCTGGAATTGGGAACTCAAGTTGGGGTGTTAGTGGATCCGAGAACTCGCACCATGGAAGTTTATTGCTTTAATCGAGATAAGGTTGTGCTGGGGGATGGGGATGTGCTGGAAGTACCGGAATTACTTCCTGGGTGGGAATTGTCTGTAGTGGAAGTTTGGGCTCCTGAATTTGATTGATAAAACCAGTTTATTATTCTAAGGTATTACGTTAATTTTGAATGTTTAAAAGGTATTTTATATGATTATAACGAATGTCAATATTAGTCAAAAGTCTCAAGAAATTTTGAGAAAAGCGGCGGCGGAAAAACGAATGTCTGTAGAGGATATGGCTTCAGAAATATTAAGCGATGCAGCGCCTTCACGCGGGGGTCTCCCCCACTCGCTATTGCATCAAGACAATGAAGCTATTCAAAATAAGCTTTCCGGAATTGCCACTATTGGTGAAGTCAAAAGCGATGCAGCGCCTTCACGCGGGGGTTTCCCCCACTCGCTATTGCATCAAGACAAGGAATATCCTATCTTACCATTGGCAAACAAGCAGCCCTACGCATACTATGCCGATCCTGAAGAGCCAGCTATCCCTCTAGAAGACTGGGATATGGAGAAGAGTTCTGAAGAGGTTTTATGATTTTTCTGGACACTCATATTTTTGTTTGGTGGAATCAGAACGATCCTAAACTGACGTGCTCCTTATAAACTGTCCTCTGGTAACAGAGGCATTGACTCTAACATCTACTATTGAGATCTAGCCATGAAAAAAATTTTGGTATTATGGACAACTTTTCGATCAACATCCACCGCTTTTAAAATGATGATGCAAGCAAGGGGAGACTTTATTGTTCTTCATGAACCCTTTAGCCTATACTATTTCGGTAGCGAGGAAAGGAAATCTGATCGCTGTGCAAAAGCTGAGATTAATCCAGCTTATAATTTTCAACCCCTATTCCAAGACCTAATCAATAAGGCTCAAAGCCAACCTGTCTTTATTAAAGATATGGCTTTATATATTTACGAGCGAGCCGATGAAGCTTTTTTATCCCACTTTAACCACACTTTCCTTATTCGCCATCCTGCCAAAAGCCTTCCTTCTCTATTTGCCGGTTGGCCTGACTTCCACTTAAGTGAAACTGGGTATGCAGAACTTTACCAATTGTTTGAAGTCACCAAAGCCTTTCTGGGACAAGTCCCCCCCCTCATTGACTCAGATGACTTGGTACAAAAACCAGAGGCCACGATTAAAGCTTACTGTGATGCTGTAGGAATTCCGTTTATGCCCCAAGCGTTAAAATGGGATCCTAAGATATGCTCTAAAATATGGACTCTTCCATGGGAAGGAGATTGGCACACTTACTTACAATCGAGTCGGGAATTTAAAGAAAGGGACAGAAAAAATTACGTTAGTGTTGAAAACAATGAACACTTGAAGCAGGCCTATGACTACTGTTTACCTTATTACCAAAGACTTTATGAACATCGACTGCGGATTGAATAACCACTTTTAACTACAGACTTTAAGCAATGAAAAGAGTAGTTTTTATCCTTCGTAGGGGAAATGGGTAGTGGTGCATTGTAATGATATCGGTAACGGTATGGTGAGGGTTTCAGCCCCCACCCAGCATCACTATGCAGGACTACCTAATCTTCTAAGTCATCAATAGAAACTTTACACTTAAACCTCTTTTTTTGCAAATCGTTTATTATTTCGTTTATTCTAGATTTGTTAGTCATTGTTATTTACATCCTTTTTAACATCGAATTCCAATTCTTCGAGCCGTTATAACCAAACAAATCTTGATAGTAAGTATCAATTAAGTACTCATTTTGATGCTGAATCATCCAGTTTTTGAGTAAATCAAGCTTACATTTCATCCGTTCAATAAATTCTTGATCTTCCCAATCTGACCAAGCCTCCCATAAAGCTTTATTTGTGTCTTCAATAATTAAATAATCTCCATTTTGTAACCCATTATTATGAAAATAATCCAGTATCCCGACTAAATTAACATGAGCATCTTCTATGATTAACCAAGGATGAGGAAGTGTAGAAAGCAGTGTGGTCGATAAAACCAGATCGATCTGGTTACAATCGCCTTCCAAAAATTTTATCTTGGGTTGGGCTTTGGCTTTTTCATCAAGTAAGGATAAATCGATATCAACAGAGTAGACAAGACCTTCAATCTCAAATAACTTCAACTGATCTGCTAACCATACTGCACTTCCTCCAGTATCTGCACCAAGTTCAATAATTGTCTTTGGTTGGAGTTCGTAAATCAGCATTGGATAAAGGGCAATTTCTATAGGACTTTTGTCCATTGGTATCCCTTTCCAGGTTTGTAAATGATAGTTTTCAGTCAGAGGTCTCCAAATCCCCTTGGGAAGGGAGCAGATATCTTCTCGATCAGAAATTTTGACAAGTCTTTTATTCTGTGAGATTTCTTGATCAGATCTAATGAATTGATCAGCACTTTGATTCTTCATTGGGATCACTCCTCAAACAGATTTAACTGGGTGCATCTCATTTTTGAAGTTTGACCTCGTGGTGCGTTACGGGACGTACTTCCACAAAACTGGCTACAGCTTGCTTCTTGGCGAGTCCGTCTTATCACGCACCCTACGGCACTTTTTTACAAATATGAGATGCACCCGATTTAACTTTTGGTGATCGTATTTTCCCCTCTTCAATACCAACCCCATCTTCATTCCACTGCCAATCAAAAGCATAGATCCAATACAGACAGGTGGAATTTCCATATCTAGTTTTGTGAGGTACTTTAGCAGGTATTTTGAATATTTCACCAATGGGAGGATAGTAAGTTTGACCTTGAAAATAAATCTCCATTTCTCCTTCTATAAGGATAATAAATTCGTCAGTTTTATGACCTGGATTTGACCAAGATTCCACAGAATTTGTTTGATAAATTTCGCATTTAAAACCTTTTTGTTCCCATTCTTTTTTTAATTCTTCTAAACCTAGATTAATTTTTGATTTATTCATGGTTTTTCCTGTTATGTTAGATATTTACTCACATTAAAAGAGAAATGGTATATTTGGACTTAATATCAGTTATTAAGTTTCCTTTTTTTTAAAGCAAGCAGATACATCAACTTGGCTTCGTCATATATCGGAAAACCCTCTTCACTAACTAATGTCCACGGTAATTTATCTAAGTCTATCTGCATTTTACGGCGATAGTCTTCCCGTATGGTTAATAAAAAAATTCCCTCCTCTTTTAAAATACCGAATAGATTGTTTAAAACTGCAACTCCAGCATGAGCATAAGCAAAAACTCCTGCTGCAATAATAGCATCAAAAGTTACTGAATTGCTAAAAATTTGGGAATCTTCTAGATTACACTGATGCAGACTTTGATATACTTGTCTCTCTTTAGCGATCGCCAGCATTTTTTCTGACAAATCCGCAGCAGTCAGATTAGTATATCCCTGTTGGGCTAAGGCTTCACCCACTAACCCTGTCCCAGCACCAGCATCTAAGATTGTGGCATCTTTCTTAGGAAGCAGTTTGCTTAATGTCCGTGCTATGTTGGCAGGCATAAAAGACCAATCTTCTCTTACATCTGCATCATAGGTATTTGCCCAACTATCGTAATTAGTTTTTAATTCCTCAGTGCTTTGGCTATCACAAATCATAGATAACCAAGGTCTTGTTTCTGAAATATCTTTGCCTTGTTCTCTGGACATCTTATGTTCTAACGCAATGGCATTTTCAGATCCCACCGAAGCCATAGAAAGAGAATAAAGCTTGCGGATAAATAGATCAATATCTTCCGGCTGAGTATCGAAATTGGTCATCCATCGAACTAATCCAGTAGAACTATCCCAAACATAAAAATGACAAACATTAACCAGAGCTTCGATCCAATTAGGTGGAATTTTCGCAAAGACAGCATTGGTCTCAACAGGATATACTATCTCAACTTCAGGTATGGTAGATACTTGTTCAGCAAGATACTTAGCCATTTTGTTTTCATGGCTAGCATTTTGCAGCCAGTGGTCATCTTTGAGTAACGCTAAAAACTGGGCGGCGATAAATCGAGCTTTTGAAGGCATCTGCATACTTTGTTTCCAGATAGCCGAAAAATTCCGACATAACGAGGGGTCAGAGTTAGTAAAGATGACTGCTTCTCCCATCAAAAGCCCATTTTTAGTTCCACCAAAAGATATAGCATCAACACCGAGTTCCGTCGTTAGCGCACCCAAGGAACAATTAAGTGAAGCTGCAGCATTGACAAGACGTGTGCCATCCATGTGAACCCTCATACCCTGCTGATGGGCATATTCCACTAAAGCTAAAATCTCCTTGGGACGATACACCGTTCCAAGTTCCGTGGACTGGGTTATGGATATCACACGAGGGATAGAGGCATGAACCTCCTCTTGCCAATACAAGTAACTTTCAATATCTTGAGGTCGCAGATGCCCATCAGCGGTTTCAATCGGAACTAACTTACTACCAATGAAATTCTCCACAGCCCCACATTCACTATGGTAGAGGTGTGCTTTACTAGAACAGAATATGGCTTCAAAAGAGCGACACAAACAAGCCAAAGCGAATACGTTGGAACCAGTCCCACCGAAAGTAAAAAATACCTGACAATCAGCCCCAAAATTTCTATGGAATTGTTCCATAGCTAAGCGCGTCCACTCATCTTCGCTATAGGCATGAGCGTGTCCTTGGTTAGCGGCTAGGATAGCCTTCATAATTTCGGGATCGACTCCAGCCTCATTATCTGAGGCCAGACCTCTGATCTTGGAATTGACTGGGGATTTTCGATCGCTTTGGGAATTCATCGGCATTTTTAATAGGAAGTATTACTCTAGAAAGTTGTTCTAAGTATTGGTTCTAAGTATTCTCAGTCGGCTTTCAAAGTCTTCCATATTTAAATAGCAGTTTACCATGCGTCTTTCCCCTTCATAAGCTAGTCGTCCATGCAAAAGACGCCAGTTGTCAAACAAGAGAACATTTCCAGGAGTGAGGCGAAAGCGATATTGATTGGCTGGGTCATCAATAATTTTACGCCATTCCCAAAGAGCCTCATAGACCTGTGTCGTTTGTTCTCCCCAGTAAAAAGGTGCGCGATCCATGTGATTGAATCGAATTCGTTTTACCTGGTTTTCAGCATCAAGTTTAATTAGAGGTTGCCTTGTTTCTAAATGGGTATCAACTTCTAAATAGTGCCCTGGCATATCAACCTTGGTAAGCAAGGAGAAAGCGTCAGGATATGATTCCCGGAGAGTTTGGGCAGCATAGAAGCCATCTATGAAAATACTCTCTCCACCAATATAATCGCGATCGAGAACGTGAAATACAATCAGTCCAGGGGGGTCGTAGGAATAAGTTCCATCGGTGTGGGCTGCCAGATACCCATTGGAATAGGCGCTATCAGCATGGGGTTCGCTAGTATCGGAGTCAGCAAAACCGCCAAAGATATCCATCCTAATATAAGCTACCCGTTCAATCAGTGCTCGGGTTGACTCACGATTAGGTGGTGTATTTGATACCATTCCCAGACCATAACAGGCAATATTCTCTAACCATTTTTTTAATCCCCTAGATTCACTCATTACTTCATTGAAAGTGACTGTGGGTAGCCCATTAGCAAATGTGTTGGCTGTCCAGAGGATTAAATTTTTGGGAGTCGAACTTTTGTCAATGGTGCTTAAGGTTGTCATGCTTAAAATTTTTATACTTTAAACCCCTTTCTTTTCACGAGCCTGGGGAACTGGACGTTGATAGGATTTGTTCTGAATTACGCGCAGACGACTATGGAAATCTTCCATATTTGACATACAGACAGCAAGGTGATGATTCCCATCCATCGCACTACCACCATGCAAGACACGCCAATTATCCCACAGCACCATTTCTCCTGGATTTAAGCTGAGTTTTCGATGTTGGGATTGCTCCTCAACCCATGCCTCAAACTGCTTCAAAGCAGCTTGCAAGGCTTGTTTGTTTGGCAAATCCTGCTCAGCAACAGCAAGTTGTGCTTTCGGATTGTAGCGTATACGCTTGAGTCGATCATAACTATCTAGGGTCACAATCGGATCTGAAGCAATCAGATTGATATCCTGCCTCAGGTACTGATAAGAAACAGTATTATTTTGTAATAAACTTAGAGTCTGGGGTGCTTCGCTTTTGATTCTGTCAACAAGCGCCAGACCATCAACAAAAATCATTTCCCAGGGTGAAATAGTTTGGTCGAGGCATTGAACCAGTTTGATACCTGGTGGGTCGTAATTAAAAGCTCCATCGGTATGAAGATGGGTTTCATCATAGTCGGAATTACTTGATGGTTTAATTTCGACTATGTCCCCCAAACTACTTTGCCGCAGATAGGCAATTCGGTGCATAAGTTGAGCCGCTTCAGCTTTACTCGCCTTGGCACCAATCACTTTACAGACTCCGACTTGGGTGAGATGTTCAACCAAGTGCCTTAATCCGATATCTGTGTCAATGACACTTCGATAATCAAGACTTGGTAAATCATTACTCCAGTATTTTCGTTCATCTACTGCTACGGAGTTTTCAAGATTAAGCATTCTCCATAGCCAATCATAGGAAAAGTAACTTTTGTGATTATCCTGCCATTGAATTATCAGCCCTGCGGTATCAGTATCTACAAGGACGTCTTCCCAGCTAAATCTCTCCCAGCCAATGAATACATCAAATTCTCTCTGGGCACTAGAAGTGAAACACTCACTACATTGACAGTGATCTCGCAGCCACATCCACGGTAAGCTTACCCTATCTAAATTATTGGTGACTTTATAAACCAAATCCACTTCGATGCCTTTGTCACTAGTCTGCCAAGATTGAACTTGAACCTTTTGAGATGATGAAGATAATGGGGATTTTTCAACACAATTCATGAAAATGAAACTTACTCCTCTAAGCTTTATACAATATAAAGTTTCAGGCTTTGCTACAGAAAAATCGGCTGAAGTTGCGGCATCGGGCGAATTGTACTTTCCACTGCAATACCATTACGTAAGGCTAACAGTAATCCCGCCGCCTCCATGTAGCTATTGACACGATATATCGGGTTGCCCTGAGTTTCGATTTGCAATCTTTCAGGAGTAATATCGTACTTAGTGGTATTATCTTTGATTAAGATTACGGGCACACCTTGGTCTAAACACGCTAAAAACGGAATATTACCCACGGTTGTTTCTGGCATTACCACCGCCGAAACATTCTCCACCGATATCCTAGTTTCCCCTGCGGCTACGGGAGTATCAAACCTTACCGGACGGGGAGAATTGATTAAACCATTGAGGGGGGAACAAACATAGGCACTGGAAATTAATTCTGCTCCATCCCTAGGGTCTACTAATTTCCCAAATCCCGTATGTTCCCACTCCAATAATAAGGGAGCATGGGCAGCAGTAAAGGGATAAAAATTAGTGAGCATGTGGGTCATAATTGCTTCCGCACCGCCCCAAGGATTGGGGATAGATTCCCCTCGGTAGTAAGCTTGACGTATTTTATCGTCTACTTCCAAAGTGGTCATTAAAGCCACCGCCCTAGCCGAAGAACTTTCCACCACATCTAGAGCCTTCATCAACTCGTCCATACCTTTAAATTCCCCGGAAGCATTACCATACTGGGAATAGGTACAGGCGGTTTCCACTGGGCCACCAGTTACCACTACTGGATCAATATTAATTCCCCCCACAGCGCGCAAGCCATTGAGAGCATTAATAACATTATTTAAAAATCTCTCATCTCTTGGCTTTTCAATAATCGCTGCGATGTTTTTGCGCTTTTCTGGAATCACTCCAATATTACCCAGTAGTAACTGACAAATCAGATTCCCTTCCAGATAAAGCACATTATCCTGACCGAAATAGATATCCGACGCAGTAACGGCATTGGGATTGGTGACCAGATAGTCACAAGCGGAGGCTAACAGATTGGTACTAGGAGTAGCATCTCCCGCAAAACCACCAATTTCTGCTCTGACTCCGGTGGGAATAATACTAACTGCGACAAATGGTTGGTTAGAAACCCGTTGACGAATATTAATATCAAGTAATGATGACCAAACCGGCTCTCTGTCTGTATCGATAAAGCTGGATTCAAAGGTGAGTGTGTCTCCTTCAACCTTGGTTAAAATCAAGCGAATGGGAACACCTGGTAAGGGAAGCGCAGCAATTTTTTGGGAAATTTCTCTCCAGGTGCGCTGTGAGGGAGGGCATTGGATTTCAAAATCTTTGGTATAGACTTGGGTCATTCTCTATATTTACTTATCTAACAACTTATTCAGCCAATGGTATGAATTTTACCCTAATCATCGACTGCCTTACGAATTAACTCATTAGGTCTAATTCCCATTGATTCAGCAATGGAGAAAACCTAGGGGAATCCATCTTTGAGCGTTCATTTCCTTGCCTCCTAAGTTTTCCACTTAGCCATAGTATCCTAAGAATTAATTTTCATGGTAAAAAAAATTGTTAAATTTTGTAAAAAAACCAGATCAGAATGGGGTGAATCCCTGTTTTGATAAACGAAGATGGAGATGTTCGCGCTCCCGATGCTTCTTTTATCCTAGCTGAACGTTTACCTCGCACCACAGAAGGTTACGCGGAGTTAGTTCCTGACTTGATGTTTGAAGTTAAATCTAGAACTGATAGTTTGGCTAAATTACGCCGGAAAATCCAGCAATTTCTGGAATTGGGGACTCAAGTTGGGGTGTTAGTGGATCCGAGGACTCGCACCATGGAGGTTTATCGCCTCAATCGAGATAAAGTTGTGCTGGGGAATGGGGATGTGCTGCAAGTGCCGGAATTGCTTCCTGGGTGGGAATTGCCTGTTGTTGAGGTTTGGGCACCTGAGTTTGATTGAGAAGACTGTTTATTCTTCTCAAGTATTAGATTAAGTTTGAATGTTTTAAAGGGATTGAATATGTTTATAACAAATATCAAAATCAGTCAAAATTCTCAAGACATTTTAATAAAAGCGGCGGCGAAAAAACGAATGTCTGTAGAGGATCTTGCTTCAGAAATATTAAGCGATGCAGCGCGGTCTTGGGGAGGCAGCGCGGTCTTGGGGAGGCAGCGCGGTCTTGGGGAGGCAGCGCGGTCTTGGGGAGGCAGCGCGGTCTTGGGGAGGCAGCGCGGTCTTGGGGGTTTCCCCCATGAGCGACTGCCGTGGTTTCCCCCATGAGCGACTGCCGTGGTCTCCCCCATGAGCGACTGCCGTGGTTTCCCCCATGAGCGACTGCCGTGGTCTCCCCCATGAGCGACTGCCGTGGTTTCCCCCACTCGCGCTTTGCATCAAGACAAGGAATATCCTATCTTACCATTGGCAAACAAGCAGCCCTACGCATACTATGCTGATCCTGAAGAGCCAGCTATCCCTCTAGAAGACTGGGATATGGAGAATAGCGATCGAGAAGTTTTATGATTGTTCTGGACACTCATATTTTTGTTTGGTGGAATCATAACGATCCTAAACTGACCAGTTACCACCGTGAGGTCATTGAGAATGAGAGACCAAATGGATTAGGAGTTTGTACGATAAGTCTTATTGAGATAGCAAGACTAGAAGCGTGCAGGCAGGATAATTCTTCCGGTATCTATTCAAGAATGGTTTGAAATTGCCCTAGCACAAGAAGGAGTTATTCTTTTTTCTATCACTCCTGCGATCGCAGTTGATGCTCAATCACTACCAGGTGATTTTCACAAAGACCCGGCAGATAGAATAATTGTCGCAACGGCGAGATTATCTAATTGTTCTATAGTGACAGTAGATCAGAAAATATTCAATTATTCTTATGTTAATGCTATTCCACCTACTTAACATTCAGTGGTCAGCCGAATACATTTTTTGATCCTTCATCCAGATGTTGTACATGGCCCACGTTGAACAGAGCAGTCTGTTCTAGACCTGTATTAACTTGGTACTTTAACTCAATTATGTTAAATCTCGGCTCATCCGGATCTCGGCTAACAGTAATTGTTCCCACTACCCGATCGCCCGGTGCAACTTTTAAGCTCTCTTTGAGGGGGTATAGTTGCTGACCCCAGTGGCTGTAAGTTGGTCCAGGCCCAGTATCGAGAACGACTCCGTTGGGAAAATCTGTGGTGAACCAGCCAAGAAACCCTTTAATTTCAGCGTGTTTGCTGATAGTGTACTCAAAATCCTGGCTGAACTGGAGGAGTGCGGTCGCATCGACTGTGGCACAGTCAAACTCAAGCACTTTCTGTGGTGCTGAGGCGAGATTGTCTGGGGACAAGTAGTTGACGCGCATACTAAGTAGTCGGACAAAACTAAAATTAACTCTTTACATAGGGAGCAGGGAGCAGGGAGCAGGGAGCAGAGGGACTTTTGGCCACTTTACACAAGTTAATACAGTAATGTTTATTTTTGTCCAGGTACTTATTTGTCAAAAAGTAGTCTGACAAATCCTGAACCACCTCCGAAGTGAAAATGGAATAGTCCACATCAAGACTCTGAAGATTAGTAACCGTTTCGTTCCACTCTGCTATCTCTTTTTCCAGCTTGAATCTGACAAAATCGGTGCGATCGCGATCGTTATCTGGTGCATACAGTCCAAGGATAATTGTGGCACGGGAAGGCAACATCAATCCACCTGGTTTTAGCCATTTGTCGCGAGCATATGCCACGCTATCAAACATCGATTCTTTGAGCAAAAAGCAGCCCATCCATTCGCTGACAATTACATCTACGGGTTCGGGTATTTCCACCTCCTCTACTTTTGAGTTGAGAATTGTCACGACATCTGACACATTTGACGACTGAACTAACCGTCTAGCAAGTTTAGCAGCATTACTAGCGTCCACGGCGTAAACACGTTTTGCACCAGCTTTAGCGGCCCAAACAGCTAATACACCTGTTCCAGTACCGACATCAAGGACGACCTTGTCCGCGATCATTTCCGACTTGTTCTTGAATATAGCTGAGTGATAGGCTTCCATCCTCGCGCTATCTTCTAACATGATTTTGTGCGATCGCATTGAGCCATACAAATCAAAGTATTTGAAAGCCCTCTCGGGCTGGGTAGGTTGTGTTGCTTCCATAAGATAGCTCCTTTGTTTTAAAATCAAGGTGGATTTAGTGGATCGTCAAAGACTATTTCTTTGGCATATACTTAAGCACTATTGAGCCAACACGCAATTAAGACTTAGTAGCCCCGGTTGCGATCAATTGCATTCTCCAATGGTCTTCCCTCACGACTGCAATCGATTGTATCCACAATGCGAGCGGCTAGCTCCTTAGGGTTACCCACAGCAGCAATATGGGGAGTTACTATAATGCGCGGATGAGACCAAAAAGGATCGTCATTGGGCAAGGGTTCCT